>JAEUMM010000223.1 GCA_016792645.1 Alphaproteobacteria bacterium
TGGACGGCAATGGTGTGGTTCCTCCCGCGGGCAAGGAGGAACTGAAACGCGGGATCGCTCCTGTCGCGCTCGACCTGGAGGCCTTCGTTGAGGGCGGCCTCCACGTCGTCGAGCGTGGCGCCGGCGGCGTCGGGCGCGGCGGAGGCGGGCACGGCCAGCACGACGGCGGCGATGGCGAAAGTGAAGGCGAAAGCGAAAGCAAAAGCACTTCTCATGATTCATCTCCCTCGGGCGGCCCGGGGCACGCGACCGGGCGGCCGCCAGCGTGGGCACGCGCGACATTAGCCTCGTCGCGCACGTCGATCATTGTCGTGGCGGCAAGATTCCGCAAAGCTGAGCGGTTCGCGCGTCAGGCGAACTCCCGGCGGCTGCATTCGCGCGGCCTTTATGCATCCATCGCGGCCTTCGAGAGAGGCGTCGATGCGCTTAGCTGCCGGCCTGGCATTTCTGGTGGCGATGACGGCGGTGCTGATCGCAAAGCGCGTACCCAACCACGCCATGGAGAACGTCGCCGTCGTCGTCGCGGGCACGCCCGTGCCGCTCGCCCTGCCCATGCCGGCCGCCCCCGGCGAAACGCAAATCACCATCGTGCTCGCCGGCGACACGGGCCTCAACGGCAGCTACCAGCCCGTCTACGCCAGCCACGGCATCAAGAACGGCGCGCGCCTCCAATGGGCCGAAGCAACCGCCGACATCGCGGGCGAGATCAACGGCGACATCAACTTCGCCAATCTCGAAACCGTGGTCACCGACCGCAACGACATCAAGCCCCAACTGAAACTCTTCGCCTTCCGCACGCACCCCGACGGCGTGCGCCATCTGGTGAAGATGGGCCTCAACGCCTTCTCGACCGCCAACAACCACGCGATGGATTTTGGGCCTCAAGGCGCCGTCGAAACGCTGAAGCACTTGGGCGACATCGGCGTCATCCACGCGGGCCTCGGCCGCAACCGCGCCGAAGCCCGCACGCCCCGCCTCATGGCCGTCGGCGACACGACCTTCGCGCTCAGCGCGCTCGGCATCATCGGCAACGCCTATTCGTCGCCCGGCGAGAACGAAAAACGCGCCGGCCAATTGTCCTACAGCGAAGCCGGCGACCTGGACGAGGCCGTCGCAACGCTCGCCCAAACGCAAGCCGACTATCGCATCCTCTCCGTCCACTACGGCCAAGAGTTCGAAGTCAAAACCGCAACCACCGACCGCGCGCGCCTGACGCAAGCCGTCGCGAACGGCGCCGACATGGTCGTCGGCCATCATCAGCACGTCGTCAACGGCGTCGAGATCGTCGACGGCGCGCCCATCTTCTACGGCCTCGGCAACTTCCTGCATTGGGGCACGCAGGACATGAGCCGCCACGACATCTGCCGCGACTACGGCCTCCTCGCGCGCGTCCATCTGACGGCCCTCGACGGCGAAGTCCCAAAGCTGCGCGCCATCGAAGCCCTGCCCGTCACCAACATGCACAAAGCCACGCGCCGCCTCACCGGCGACGACGCCCGCGCGCGCATCCAGGTGCTGAACCACCTCGCCGCCCAATTCGGCGAACGCGGCGTCCGCTTCGCGACAGAGGCCGACGGCACCGGCCTCTACTGCGCACCCGGCACCGACACGCGCGCCGACCCTCTCGGCAACCGCTGCCGCAAGGCCAAGATCGAACCGCCCGACCCCAAGCTCGCCGCCAAGATCGAGGCCGCCTGCAACCGCCGCGTCGTGCGCGTCGTCGAAAACGAAGACGGCGCCGAGCCCGAGTTCGAACAAGTCGGCTTCCAGCCCGAATTGCTTCCCTCCGCCGAAACGCGTAGGTGAACGCGAACCCCACGCGAACCACGCCCGTCTCAATGTCCAACCCCCTCGACCGCTACCGCCGCGACATCACCTCCCAATGCGGCGAAGACGGCATCATCGAACATCTGCTCACCCTGCTGCCCGACACGCCCAAGACCTGTCTTGAGGTCGGCGCCGGCGACGGCGCGAACCTCTCGAACACCAACACGCTGTGGACGCAAAAAGCCTGGCGCGCGCTTCTCATCGAAGGTGTCCCCCTAGGCGTCGAGCTGATCGAGAAACGCGCCGCCGGCAACAAGAACGTCACCGCCGTCTGCGCCTTCATCACGCCCACGGGCGCAAACTCCATCGACGCGATCATCAAGCGCACCAACTTCCCCGCGCATCTGGGCGTTCTCTCCTTGGACATCGACTCCAACGATCTCGAAGTCTTGGAGAACCTGAACGACACGACCGCCGACATCGTGATCATCGAGTTCAACCACGAGATCCCCGCATCGATCGACTACCGCGACCTCCCCGGCGACGTCTTCTTCCGCCACTCCGCCAAAGCCGTCGAACGCGTGGGCAAAGCCAAAGGCTACCGCCTCGTCGCCTGCACCGGCCCCAACGCGGTCCTGGTGCGCGAAGCCGCGATCAAAGGCGAAGCCGCCAACCACTTGCCCGCCGTCCCCGTCGAACAAGCCTTCGACAACGCCTTCGTCGAAGGCCGCCGCAAACTGCGCAGCGTCGTCCAAAGCAAATTCATCACCGAAGAATTGGCGACAGTCGGCAAACCAAGCCCCCTGCTCTCGGCATACGTGAAGACAAACGTCCTGATCCGCAAACTCCGCCGCAAATCCAGAGGCAAAAGCCCCGGCGCCGAAATCACCCAACCCCGGCGCGAAAACCTAAGACGCGCCGGCCTGTGGATTTAGAGAACGGTTGCTTCACACACCACGCCGCATGAAATGATGTGATGTGCGCGCCGCGCGACGCGGCCTAGAATGCGCTCATCCGCCATTCAACAAAGGCCCACCCCATGATCGATCTCTATTACTGGCCGACGCCCAACGGCAAGAAGGTCACGATCCTGCTCGAAGAAGCGGCGATCCCCTACAACATGATCCCGCTCAACATCGGCCAAGGCGATCAGTTCGCCGACACGTTCCTGAAGATCGGCCCCAACAACCGCATGCCCGCCATCGTCGACAACGCGCCGAAGGGCGGCGGCGAGCCGGTCAGCGTCTTCGAATCCGGCGCCATCCTCATGTACCTCGCCGAGAAGGCCGGAAAATTCTTCCCCCAAGACGTCCGCGGCAAAGCTTCGGTGACACAATGGGTCATCTGGCAAATGGCGAACCAAGGGCCCAAGCTTGGCGAAGCCGGCCACTTCCGCCGCCTGGGCGAAACGCAAGGCGACCAATCTTACGCCGTGCGCCGCTTCACCGACGAAGCCAACCGCCTCTACGGCGTGATGAACAACCAACTCTACCACCACCGCTACATCGCGGGCGGCGACTACACGATCGCCGACATGGCGTCCTACCCGTGGTGCATCGGCTGGAAACTCCAAGGCCAAGACATCGAAGAGTTCAAACACGTCAAACGCTGGATGGACGAACTGGCAGAACGCCCCGCCGTCCAACGCGGCATGGCGGTAGGCAGCGACCTCTCGATCGACCCATCAAAGTTGTCGAAGGAAGAACAAGACCGCATCCGCAAGCTCCTCTACAACCAACGCGCCCGCCCCGCGCCGGGTTGATATCGCGGCCTCAAGCACACACTATTACGTGTCTAGGTCCGCCCGGGCGGACCACCCACGACTTTCTTATCGCGAGGGAACCGCGTCATGGCCGACTGGGTCGAACTCACCGCAGCCGACGGACACAAACTGAAAGCCTGGCGTGCCGCACCATCGGGTAAGCCGAAGGCGGCGCTCGTCGTCGTGCAAGAAATCTTCGGCGTCAACAACCACATCCGCAGCATCACCGAACGCTTCGCGAAGGAAGGCTACCTCGCCATTGCGCCCGCGATGTTCGACCGCTACCAGCGCGATTTCGAAACCGGCTACGGCCCCGACGGCATGGCCGAAGCGCTCGCCATCGTGCCAAAGATCAAACCGTCCGACGCGCTCAAAGACATCGCCGCCGCGCACGACGACGTAAAGGCGGTGGGCAAGACCGGCATCGTCGGCTTCTGCTTCGGCGGCACCATGGCGTGGGCGAGCGCCTGCCACCTGAACTTCGACGCCGCCGCCTGCTACTACGGCGGCCAAATCGCGCGCGCGATGCACGACAAACCGAAATGCCCGGTGATCATGCATTTCGGCTCCAAAGACGCGCACATCCCGATGACCAGCGTCGAAGAAATCCGCAAGGCCCAGCCCGGCGTCCCCATCCACGTCTACGACGCCGACCACGGCTTCAGCTGCGACGAACGCGCCAGCTACGACGAAGCCGCCCACACGCTGGCCTGGACCCGCACGCTGAAATTCTTCGCGGAGAACCTGACTTAATTCCTGCCACACCGGCGCAACCAAAACCGCGCCCGCCCTCGCATCGGCGCGAGCGCCGGTGCTAGGCTACGCGCGCCTTGGGGGAGAAAGCCGCGATCATGCCTGTGTCGAACCGTATGTCGATGGTCGTGACGGTGCTGATGGCGATCGCCTTCCCGCTGCTCCTCTGGCCGCTGTTCGTGCACAGCCTGCAAAAGCTCTACCTCTCGCCGCAATGGGCGCTGAGCCTCACCATCGCCATCATCCTCGGCGGCCTCATCAACATTCCGCTCAAGCGCATCGTGCGCGAGCGACCCGTGTGGTCGCACCCGCTCGCCGTCTTCGCGCTCGACAGCGCGATCCCCAGCTGGCTCATCGAACGCCGCGAGACGGTCATCGCCGTCAACGTCGGCGGCTGCCTCATCCCCGTCGGCATCGCGATCTATCAGCTGGTGCAACTCCAACCCTTCGGCGCCGAGGCGATGTGGGGCGCGGCGCTCGCGACCCTCATCGTCACCTTCGTCAGCTACGCGGTGGCGACGCCGGTCGCAGGCGTAGGCATCGTCATGCCGGGCTTCGTCGCGCCCATCACCGCGGCCTTAAGCGCGCTGATCATCGCCCCCGACCACGCCCCCAACGTCGCCTTCGTGGCCGGCGTCATGGGCACGCTGATCGGCGCTGACTTCTTCCACATCAACGACTTCATCAAGACGCCGGTGGGCGTAGCCTCCATCGGCGGCGCGGGCACCTTCGACGGCATCGTCCTGGCCGGCATTCTGGCCACCTTCCTCGCGATGCCCTGACGCCACAGCCGAATCAAATAGCACCCCTCAAGCCCTCGCCTCGCACGCCACCGCGCACTAGCGTCGGTGACACACTGATTCGGGGGACGCGCGCCCATGGCCGCCTTGCGCCTCTGTTACATGCTCGGCATTGCCGCGTTGTTGGCGCTCATCGCCGTTGTGCCGGCACACGGCAACAACGACAGCGACGGCATGAGCGCGCGCGACGCCGAACTGCTCGCCGACTTCCTCATCCTCGCCGTCAAACCCGAAGGCGACGAGCGCGACTACAAACTCGTCGAAATCGGCGACACCAAAATCAACGCCGGCCTCCTCGGCGTCGTCGTCAACGCCCTGCCGCTGGATTTCTTGGGACTGGGCCCCGACCGCGACTACGACGAAGCGGCCGAGACGGCGCAATGCCGCACCGCCTGCCGCGCCAACAGCGAATGCCGCGACTTCACCTACGTCCGCCCAAGCGCGACCCAGCCCGTCGGCGTCTGCCACCTCAAACGCCCGACGACCTTCGGCGTCATGTCGCCCGTCGTCGAAAACCAAGACCACGGCGAACGCCCCCCGCGCGAACCCGCGAGAGACGACGGCAGACTCACCGTCGACGGCACCGACAAATCCGGCCGCCTCACGCTGACCGGCGACGACGTCCGCGCCACGCCGCTCACGATCAGATTCCCCGCGCCCGCCTCCAGCGTCACTGTCTACGTCCGCGCCGCCAACTTCACCGAAGGCCGCAGCTTCGCCGCCGTCGAAGCCATGGGCGCGAACGGCAAACGCATCGCCCAGAACGGCGCCTGGATCGAAGCCGGCAAGTTCAACATCAACCGCGCCGTGACCGTCGCCACCGAGGACGACGCCATCGCCACCGTCAAAGTCACCTCACGCGACGGCACGGCGCTGATCATCGACGGCATCCAATTCGCGCGGACGCTCATCGCACCCATCCCTGTCCCCGAAAAGCCCGAGGCGAAGCCGGAGACCAAACCCGAACCGCCGCGCGAAATCATCCCGCCCGCGCCGCGCTTAGGCCCACCGGTCGCGATCTTCTTCCCGATGCCGCCGCGCGCCACGCCGACCGCTCCGCCGCGCGACATCACCCCGCCGCCCGAAGCGCTCGCGCCGACGGTGATCGCCGAAGCGCCGCTGACCGAACCCGCCGCCGAAAGGCCGCCCGCCCCAACGCTCGCGCCACCCGCAACCGGCGTCGCCGCGACACCGGCGCCGCCGCGCAAGCGTGGCTTGCCGCTGTGGATCGCGCTCGGCGCCATCGCCGCGATGCTGGCCGGCGCCGGTGTCTATTACCGCAACCACCGCGCCCGCATGCTGAAGCGCCTGACCACGCGCCTCGTCTCCGACGGCATCGGCGAGCGCACCATCACCATCGACCTCGCCGACGACGCAAACCACAGCCTACGCTTCATCGTCCGCGCGCCGGCGAATCTGAACGCCCCCGCGACGCGCATCGAACTCATCCCCAAAGGAGCCACCGCATGACCGCGCAATCCTTGGCGAGCTTCTTCGATCTCGACAACGCGCAAGTCCGCAGCGACGGCCTCACCGCGCTGGGCGGCACCGCCGCGCTCTACGGCGTGAAGACCCTGCTCACCGCCGCCCCGCTGCTGCTTCAGCGCAACGTCGGCGAAGGCGTGGCCGACGCGCTGAAAGCCGCCCTCGACATCCGCATCGTCGACATCATCGCCACCGCCTGGAACACGCGCCGCGAGCTGCGCCAATACACCGACCGCGCCAAACACCCCGCCGACCAAATCATCGACCACGCGCTGGGCAAGCACGACATCCGCTCAAAGCACAAACCGCGGGTCCAAATCGTGCTCGACAATTCGCCGCTCGGCCCCGAACTCGAATTCGAAGTCACCGTCGCGCTGAACCTCGAAGCCGCCATCCTGCGCATCCAAGACGGCCGCATCATGTTCGCGCGCCTCGGCAAAATCTTCGGCACCGGCACCATCAAATGCGAAGGCGCAACACTCTTCTCCCGCCCGACAAAGGCCGTGCAGCTTCCCCTAACATTGAGCTTCGGCGCGGGCTTGCCCATCGGCAGCACCACCGCCGCAAAAGTCGCCGACGCCGCCTAAACCTACTCCCCTCTCCCTTCCCTCTTTGGGAAGGGAGAGGGGCTGGGGGTGAGGGATAGGCGCGTCCAACGCGCCGCCGCCCAACGCAAGCAACCTCATCAGCACAACCGGAGAGGCCATCCCTCACCCCCGGCCCCTCTCCCTTCCGATTCCGGACGAGAGAGGGGGGAGAAGTACGAGCACGTCCAACGCACCGGCCTAAGCAGACGCCGCCGCGTGCAACAC
>JAEUMM010000252.1 GCA_016792645.1 Alphaproteobacteria bacterium
GGAGGAATTGCGCAATCTCGATCCGCGTGCGGGCGAGGAGAGCGAACTCGCGAACGCGCGCGCGATCATGATGGCGTCGGAGAAGATCGCGGCCGACCTCTCCGAAGCCGTCGACGCGTTGGGGCTCGCCACCGGCGGGCGGGCCGAGCGCGGGTTTATTCGCGGCGGGGCGGGGCAGGCGTCCGTCACCGCGGTGTTCGATCCGCCGGCGGCGCATCCGGCGCGCGCAGCACTGTCGGGCAACGGACTTGAGAGCGCGGGCGCGCTGATTTTCCGGCGCGCGATTTCACCGGACGGCCGCAGCCGGGCCTTCATCAACGATCAGCCGGTATCGATCGGGCTTATGCGCGAAGCCGGCGCGATGCTGCTGGAGATCCATGGACAGCATGACGATCGCGGGCTGCTGGATGCGGTGGGGCATCGCAATCTGCTTGATGCGTTCGGGCGTTTGAACGACGAGGTTGCGGATGTCGAGTCGGCTTGGCGGGCGCTCGCGGCAGCCGAGGAAGCGGTGCGGGCCGAGGCCGAGTCGCAGTCGCGCGCCGCGCAGGATTTTGAGTATCTCAATCATGTCGCGGAGGAATTGCGCAATCTCGATCCGCGTGCGGGCGAGGAGAGCGAACTCGCGAACGCGCGCGCGATCATGATGGCGTCGGAGAAGATCGCGGCCGACCTCTCCGAAGCCGTCGACGCGTTGACGGGGCGCGGCGGGATTGAGGCGCGGTTGAATCTGGCGCTGCGCCGGTTAAGCCGGGCGCAGTCGTCTGCGCAAGGGCGGCTTGATGCGGCGGTTGCGGCGCTGGACCGCGCGGTGATCGAGGCGACCGAGGCGCGGCGTGCGGTCGACATCGCGTCGAAGGGGTTGGCGTTCGATCCGGGCACGTTGGAGAAAGCGGAGACGCGGCTTTTCGCTTTGCGCGCGGCGGCGCGGAAGTACGGCAGCAATTGCGACGGCTTGGCCGCCAAGCGCGCGGACACCGAGGCGCGTCTTGCCGCGATGTCGAGCGCGCGCTCGCGGGCGGTGGAGTTGGAGCGTGTGAGAGCCGCGGCGCGCAAGGCTTATGACGCGGCGGCGCAGGCGCTGACGGCGGCGCGGACGAAGGCGGCGGCGGCGCTGGATGCGCGGGTCGCCAAGGAACTCGCACCGTTGAAGTTGGGCAATGCTTTGTTCCGTACACAGATTGACCGGTTGGCGAACGATGCGCCGGGGCCCGTGGGGCAGGACCGCGTCGAGTTCATGGTGGCGACAAACCCGGGGGCGCCGTTCGGGGCGCTGACGCGCATTGCGTCGGGCGGCGAGTTGGCGCGCTTCATTCTGGCGTTGAAGGTGGCGCTGGCGGATGAAGGATCGGCGTCGACCTTGATCTTCGACGAGGTCGATCGCGGCGTCGGCGGCGCGGTCGCGGATGCGGTCGGCGAACGTTTGGCGCGACTGGCGCAGGGCGAGCAGGTGTTGGTCGTGACGCATTCGCCGCAGGTGGCCGCGCGCGGCACGCATCATTTGCGGGTCGCCAAGGCCATGGCGGCGGGCGCGATGACGACACGGGTCGAGCTTTTGGATGCCGCAGCCAAGCGCGAAGAGATTGCGCGCATGCTCGCCGGCGCCAAGGTGACGGATGAGGCGCGCGCGGCTGCCGATCAGCTGATCGGCGCGCCGGTTGCTACGCTTCCCAAGCGGCGGCGGGCCACGTGAGCCAGAAGCCTGTTGCGGTCTCTAAGCTGACCGAGAAGGACGCGAGCGCGGAGTTGGCGCGGTTGGCGCGCGAGATCGCCGAGCACGACAAGCGCTATCACGCCGAAGACGCGCCGACGATTTCCGACGCAGACTATGACGCGCTGAAGAAGCGCAACAATGCGATCGAGGTGAAGTTTCCGGAACTGATCCGGCCGGACAGTCCCTCGCGGCGCGTCGGGTTCACGGCGGTGGCGAAGTTCGGCAAGGTCAAGCACGGCGTGCCGATGCTGTCGCTCGACAACGCGTTCGACGACGAGGACGTGACGGATTTCGTCGAGCGCGTACGGCGGTTCTTAGGGCTTGGCGATGACGACGAGTTGGCGTTTACGGCGGAACCCAAGATCGACGGGCTGTCGGCGAGCTTGCGTTATGAGGACGGTGAGCTAGTGCTCGGTGCCACGCGCGGCGACGGTGAAGTCGGCGAGGACGTGACGGCGAATCTGCGCACGGTCAAAGATATTCCGCATACGCTTAAGGGCCGCGGTATTCCCGAACTGATCGAAGTGCGCGGCGAGGTGTTCTTGGGCCACGCCGAATTTGAGCGCGTGAACAAGGATCAGGAGGAGCGCGGCGAGAAGATTTTCGCCAATCCGCGCAACGCGGCGGCCGGGTCGCTTCGGCAATTGGATTCCACCATCACGGCGCGGCGGCCGCTGAAGTTCTTCGCCTACGCCTGGGGCGTGGCGTCGAAGTTGCCGGGGAAGACGCAGACGGAGGTGATCGAGGCGTTCGACGCGTGGGGCTTTCCGACCAATCCGCTGATGAAGCGCTTCACGGGCGTGCCGCAGATCCTAAAATACTACGAGATGATCGCCGGCAAGCGTGCATCCTTGGGCTATGACATTGACGGCGTCGTCTACAAAGTCGACCGGCTGGACTGGCAGCAGCGGCTAGGATTCGTCAGCCGCGCGCCGCGGTGGGCGACGGCCCATAAGTTTCCGGCCGAGCAGGCGGAGACGGAGTTGCTCAACATCGACATTCAGGTGGGGCGGACGGGAACGCTGGCGCCGGTTGCGAAGTTGAAGCCCGTCACCGTGGGCGGGGTCGTCGTGTCGAACGCGACCTTGCACAATGAAGATGAGATCGCGCGCAAGGATGTGCGCATCGGCGACACCGTCGTCGTGCAGCGCGCGGGCGACGTCATTCCGCAGATCGTGCGCGTCGTCGAGGAGAAGCGGCCGAAGAGTGCGAAGCCTTACAAATTTCCCGATCGCTGCCCGGCGTGCGGCAGTCATGCCGAGCGCGAAGTTGACGACGACGGTGAAGTGTCGGCGGCGCGGCGTTGCACGGGCGGGCTCATCTGCCCGGCGCAGGCGGTGGAGCGGTTGAAGCATTTTGTCTCGCGCAATGCGTTCGACATTGAGGGCTTCGGCGCGAAGCATGTGGACGCGTTCTTGGCCGACAAGATGATTGCGCATCCCTCCGATATTTTTGCTTTGGCTGGGCGGTATGGGTCGGGGCCTAAAGCTATCGCGGCGCGCGAGGGGTGGGGGCCGCAGTCGGCGGCGAAGCTGTTCGCGGCGATCGATGCGCGGCGGACGATTGCGCTGCACCGGTTCATCTATGCGCTGGGCATCCGCCATGTGGGGGAGTCGACGGCGCGGTTGCTCGCCTTGAACTACGGCACGGCAAAGGCGTTCGTGAAGGCGATGATCGCGGCTTCTGACGAAGACTCCAAGGCGTTCGCCGAACTTGATTCGATCGAAGGGATCGGGGACACGGTGGCGAAGGCGATCGCGCAGTTCTTCGCCGAAGATCACAACCGCGAAGAGATCGCGCGATTGCTCGACGTGCTCGACGTCGAAGAGGCGGAGAAGCCGAAGACCGACACCGCCGTCTCAGGCAAAACGATCGTCTTCACCGGTACGCTGGAGAAGATGGGTCGCAGCGAAGCGAAGGCGCGCGCAGAGTCGCTGGGCGCCAAGGTCGCGGGCTCCGTCTCGGCGAAAACGGATCTGGTGGTGGCGGGGCCGGGCGCGGGCTCGAAACTGAAAGACGCCGAAAAGCACGGCGTGAAGGTGATCAGCGAAGACGATTGGCTGAAGCTGATCGGCGGGTGAGAAACGCGCCGGTTCGAAACGGGAAGACACACTCGTGTGCGCTGATGCAACACCCTGGCTTTATCCACAGCGACTCGACGCAGGGTTGTAAGTTCGCGTTCCGCGTGTGGTGGAATGGCGGAAGCGGTTTACCATCGTGGGCCTGATCTTGTTGGGGGCGACAATGATTTGGTGGGGCTATGCCGGGTTTTCCGGCGCAATCGTGGCGTCGATCGCCATGCTCACGTCTGTGCTGGGATTGTCGGCTGAGGTGACGCTGAGCCTCGTCGCGTATGCAGCCACCGGGATGCTGGGCCTGGGCGTTGCCGTTCACCTGCTCGTGCTCTTGCTGCGGATCGCCAGCGCGCCGCGCACGCGGCCCGTACCCCCGAAACGGATGGAGCCTGTCTTCCTGCGGCCGAACGCCGTGCAGGCTGCGGCTCAACCGGCCGCTTCGGCGGCGCTGCTGAAGCCGATCGGTAAGCCTGCTGCGCGCGGGCCTGGCGCGATCGGCGTGCTGTTCCCGCAGCAGGCTGCGCAGTAGGTCTGGGAGCGCGGGCGTCCCGCCCGCTCTTCCGGCTTTTCAGACACCGTGTCAGATCAATTTTCATCGCCGCGAAGAGCGGGCGGGACGCCCGCGCTCCCAGACAAAAGGCGCCGCGGGTGAGGCGGCGCCTGGAGGTGCTTGGGTTTGGTCTGCGAGGCTTACTCGGCTGCGGCTAGGCCGCCGACGTAGATGGGGCGTTCGATCTGCACCGGGGCCGTTTGGCGGCGGGTGTGGAGCGTGACGTATTCCCAGGCGCTGCGGCGGGCGAAGAGTTCGCGCAGCAGCTTGTTGTTCAGGGCGTGGCCGGTCTTGTAGCCGCGGAATTGCGCAAAGAGCGGGGCGCCGGCGAGCGACATGTCGCCCACGACGTCCAGCAGCTTATGGCGCACGAATTCGTCGGCGTAGCGCAGGCCGTCTTCGTTCATGATTGTGTCGCCGTCGAGGACGATCGAGTTGGCGAGCGAGCCGCCGAGTGCGTGACCGTTCTTCTGCAGGTATTCCACTTCGTGGCGGAAGCCGAAGGTGCGGGCGCGGGCGAGTTCGGCCTTGAACGACGGTGTGTCGAGGTCGAACGCATAGAACTGACGGTCGATGACCTTGCAGTTCTCAAAAGCGATTTCGAGTTCGGCCGAGAAGCCAATGCCAGGGCGGAGTTCGGCGTATTTGTCGCCGTCTTCAACGCGCACGACTTCGCGCACGCGGATGGCGCGCTGGGCCTGCGTTTGCTTCACGACGCCGGCGCATTCCAGGAGGAACACGAAGGGCGCGGCGCTGCCGTCCATGATGGGGACTTCGGCGGCGTCGATTTCGATGACGAGGTTCGTCACGCCACAGCCGACGATCGCGGCCATCAGATGTTCGACGGTGTGAACCTTCACGCCATAGACGTTGCCGATCGTGGTGCCGAGGCGCGTGTCCGTCACGCGGTCGAAGCGCGCGGGAACGACGCCGGCCATGCCGGGGTGGTCTGTGCGGCGGAAGATGATGCCCGTGTTCTCAGGGGCCGGAAGCAGCGTGACCGTCGAGGTGATGCCGGTATGGACGCCCACACCTTCGCAAACTACGCGGTTTTTAATCGTCGTCTGAAGCGCCATCGCCCCTCACAGTTACTTCTACTCGTGCCGTTCGAACCCGCCGTCGGATCCGCCTTGTTCAAAGCGAACGTCGAAGACGACACCCGCGGGGCAACCGGATACTCTGGCCGGCCCCGACCGGTTCTTCGAACAGCACCTACCCCCTCAAGTCGGCGCTATCCCGTGAAATTCACTTGAGCGAGTGTTGTATGGTGAACCCAGTGCTCGCTCAGGTGGCTCCATCGCCGTGAAAAAGGTAGCAGTGTGTCCGAATCGGCCGAAATAACTTGTTGTTTCCGATTATTACCGCAGAAATCAGCCATTTTCTGAGGGTGTGGAACCGGGCTCCTGACACCTTCGCCCGGGTCGGGAACCCGAGGGACGGGAGACGCACCTCGCCCGCGGGGACATATGATTCCGCACATGCACAGTATGACCCGCGGCGCGGATAGCGCGCCGCGGTTTGGACACCGTCCCGCGGATCTTACGGCGCGACGCGGTTGATGGGGGCTTTGACGTCTTCGGCCGCCATGACGTGGACTGTGCCGCCCTGCGTCATCTGGGCCAACGGCAGAGAGACCGGGGCGGTGTTGGCCCACGGACCTCTGCTGGCGATGACGCCGTTCTCCTTGATGTATTTCAGCAGGTTCGCGGTTACAGCCTCATGCACCACGAACTGGGTCATGATGTTGCCCCGCGCCACGCCGTTGTCGACGATGATGTAGCGCTCTGAAACGTAGACGTCGGATTCCAGATAGGCCTTACCGGCGCGGTAGTTCTCGTTGTAGCTGTTCAGGATCGTTTGCGTGGTGGTGCCTTTCTCGAAGGCGACCGTCAGCTGGATGCCCAAGCAGCCTGGGTTCTCGCCCGGGCAGTACATCCTTACGGCATAGACCAACCCGCTGTGTTTGAAGGTCAGGTAGCGGATCGTGATCACGACCGCGCCGTCCGTGCCTTTGATCGGTCGGTTTTCGACGTTGCTGACCTCGGTCGCGCCCCATTCGGTGAGGATGCTCTTGAGGTCGTCGACCGTGACCTCCGTCAAGATCGGCGACGTGACCGCCGCTGCCCGGCTTTGCTGCGGTGCGGCTAGCGTCCAGGCGCCGGCCAACCCGGCCGCGAGCGCCACACAAGCCAATCCCATCGTGCGCATGTTGTTTATCCCCATGTTCCACCGCAGCCCCCCGGCGCGGGTGGGAAACCTTAGCACGACTGGCCGGTCGTGCGCGCCTCCCCGCGATCGTGCGGATTCGCACACCCGTGTTGTCAGGCGCGGGTGCGGTCTGTCGCCAAGGCCAGGGCGGCGAAGATGAGATAGGCGCTGACGCCCAGGATGGAGAAGAGCGCAGGGTCGGGCTCGGGCGGGGTAAACCAGTTGAAGGCTTGCACGCCGAGCAGGAGCGCAAGCAGAAGCCAGGGCATGACGGCGCCCAGCGCGCCTTTCGGCTTGGTCGCGCGGAGGAAGAGCGCGAAGCCGGCGAAGAGGAGGCCGAGTTCAAGCGGCACGACGAGTGCCGGCTGATCCCAGAGCGCGAAGCCGAATTTCTCCTCGCTGTCGTGTATCAACGGCAGGTCGTGGCGGTGGACGATGAGATCTAAGAGCCAATGGGAGAGGACGAGCGCGCCGATGATTACCGCGTTCAGGGCACGGCGCCCCGCGGGCGATACGAGTGCGGTGACGGCGGCTGCGCCCAGTGCCCATGCCGCGCTGCCCGCGAGGCTGTGGGTGAAGGGCATGTAGTAGAGGTCGATGGGCATGAAGCCTTCGAGCGCGGGGTTCGCGCGCCATTTCTCGATCCCGAAATATGAGAGCGAGAAGAAGCCGAGGTCGACGAGTTGGACCGCGACAAAGCCCGCGCCGAGACCCGGTGCGCGGCGGGCGGCGGCGAGGGCGAAGACGGGGGCGTAGTGACCGACGAACATGGGCTTCTCCTGCTTGTTGGGCCCAGGGTCGCCCATGTGTCAGTGTTTAGGAATTGGCGATCGGCGGTGATCTGCTATACGTTTTTGTATGGCTGAAACGTTGGATTGGACGCTCGTCCGCTCCTTCCTGGCGGTGGCGGAGCACAAGAGTTTGTCGGCGGCGGCGCGGGCGTTGTCGCTGACGCAGCCCACGATCGGGCGGCATGTCGATGCGTTGGAGGCTGCCCTTGGTGTGGTGCTGTTCACACGATCCGTGCATGGATTGAAGCTGAGCGAGGCGGCGCTCGATCTCGTGCCCCATGCGAAGGCGATGGCGGCGACCGCTGCGGCCTTGGCGCGTGCCGCGTCGGGGGAGGCGGCGGACGAGCGCGGTACGGTGCGGATCACGGCCAGCGATGTGGTCGGGGCGGAGGTGTTGCCCGGCATTCTAGCGCGGGCACGGGCGGCGCATCCGGCGATCGCCTTCGAATTAGCGCTGTCGAACCGGACCGAGAATCTGATGCTGCGCGAGGCGGACATCGCGGTGCGTATGGTGCGGCCCACGCAGCGCAATCTGATCGCGCGCAAGATCGGCGATGTGCCCGTGATGCTCTACGCACACCGGTCGTATGTGAAGCGGCGCGGGACGCCGCGTACGCTCAGCGATCTCGCGGGGCACGACGTCATCGGCTACGACACCGACATGCGGGCGTTGGAGGCGTTCACGGCACAGGGCTTTGCGGCGTCGCGCGAGGTGTTCGCGCTGCGCACCGACAACCAGATTGCGCAGCTCGCGCTGCTACGCGCGGGGGCGGGCATCGGCGGCATGCAGCGGCAGCTTGCGGCGCGCGAGAAGGATTTGGCGCCGGTGCTGCACGGCGCCGTGCGCATTCCGCTCGAGATGTGGCTGGTCACACACGAAGACCTGCGCACCAGCCGGCGCGTGCGCGTGGTCTACGATTTCCTCGGCGACGCGCTGACGGCTTATGTGAAGTTGAAGCCGTAATCCATCTCTACGCGTGCGATGCGGGTGATGGTTGGACCGAACCATTCGGTTTTGGCGCGGGCCTTTGCGGTTTGGTGGAGTGGGTGGTTGCGCCAGCGTTCGACCGCTTCGAGGCTTGTCCAATACGAGACCGCGATCGAGGCGCCATTTTCGAAGAAGGCTTCGAGGCCTAAGAATCCTTCGATGGTGCGGGCGTCGGCGTAGAGGCGCGTTGCCAACGCCATGTAAGCGCGTTCGTCGAACCCTGCCGCCAGTTCCGTCGTCGTGGTGACCGCATAATAGGGCGGGCGCGGCGTGCGCGCGACGCGAGCGAGCGGGCTGATGGTCATCGTGCGAGCCGTTTGGCGAAGGCCGTGTTGAGGTCGGTGTGGGAGAGTTGGCCTTCGGCAAACGACAGCGATCCGTGGTCGCGTAGTTCGTGGGCGGCTCGACGGACGAGCGCAAATGTGGCGCGGGCGATGGTGCCGCCAAGGCTGATGCGCTGGACGCCAGCCGCGATGAGGTCGTGAGCGTTGGCATTGTTCGAGTCGAGGCCGATCACGACGTTGAGCGGGCCGTCGATCCCCTTCATCAGGCGCGCGACGGTTTTCAGATCGCTGGAGTTGGGCAGAAAGACGCAGTCGGCGCCCGCCTTTAGGAACAGATCAGCGCGGCGGATGGCTGTTTCGATCGGACCGCCCCGGGCGAGCACGTCGGTGCGCGCCGTTAGAACAAAGCGGTCCTTGGGCGCCGCCGTGCGCGCCGCGGCGATGCGTTCGACGGCCAACGTCTCGTCGTAGAGCGCGTTCTGCTGCGGGATCTTGTCTTCGATGTTGCCGCCGGCGAGGCCGGCCTCCACCGCCATCGTCACCGTCTCGGCAACCGCCTCTGGCGTATCGCCGAAGCCGGCCTCCAGGTCTCCGTTCACCGGCACATCGACCGCGGCCACGATCTCGGCCATGCGGGCGAACATTTCCGCGCGGGTGACGCCGGTGCGCGGGTCATCGACGCGGTAGTCCTGCTTGCCGAGTGAGAAGGCGATGCCGCCGCTGGTGGTCGCGATGGCGGCGAAACCCTCATTGGCCAGCAGGATCGCGCTGCCCGCGTCCCAGGCGTTGGGCATGATGAAGCCCTTCGGGTTGGTGTGTAGCGCGCGAAAGGTGCGCGCGGCGGCGGATTGGCGTGCGTGCGGCATAACTCAGGCCTCTGTTCCTGGACGGGGGATAGGGCTTGGCGATGGTATCCGTCCAATGCATAGTTTTGATCGATGTCATCTGTTTTCTGCATGGGGCTTTCAGATGGATTCCGTGGCGCTCGACACCTTCGTCGCCGTGCATCGCGCGGGCGGGTTTTCGCAAGCCGCCGATGCGTTGGGGCGGTCGCAGCCCGCGATCAGCCGGCGTATTGCGTTGCTGGAAGACGAACTGGGCGCAGCCTTGTTCGAGCGGGCGGCCGGCGGCGTGGTGCTCAGTCAGGCGGGACGCGAGTTGATGCCGCACGCGTTGCGCGCGCTTGCCGCTTTGAAGGACGCGGGCGAAGCCGTGCGCGCGTTGCAGGCGTCGCCCGCGGGGCCGCTCAGCGTGGCGGTGGTCGGCACACTGGCGGGCGCGGATTTGACGAAAGTGTTGCGGCGGTTCGTGAAGGCGTGGCCGTCGGTGAAGCTGTCACTCAGCACCGGCACCAGTGCGGAGATCAGCGCCACCGTGCGGCGCGGCGATGCTACGATCGGCTTGCGCTATCACGACGACCCATCGCCCGATCTTGCTCTGCGCCGACTGCGGGCGGAGCGGCTTACCGTCGTGTGCGCGCGCGAGCATCGGTTCGCGGGCAAACGCGTGCGTGACGTCGGCGCGTTGCGGGAAGAGCATTGGTTTGCGTTCCCCGGCGCCGATGTGTGGCGTGACGCTTCGGCGGTCAACATCTTTGCGCAGTTTGTGACGCGTGGGATAGCGGAGATCGACTGGACGCCGGTCGACAGCTTGACGGCGCAGAAGCGGTTGATTGAAGCGGGCTTCGGCATTGCGCTGGTGCCAGAGCGTGGCGTTCGCGAGGAACTGGCGGCGAAGACGCTGAGCGTCATTCACGTCGGCGGTTTGAGCGCCGCCAATCCTGTCGTCGCGATCACGCGCAAGGACGGGTATCTGAGTGCCGCGGCGCGCACGTTGCTCGACGATTTAGCGGCGTCGTTCTAATCGCCCTCGGCGAAGTGCAGGAAGAGGCCGTGCGCTGCGCTGGCGGGGACGACGATGCCGGCTTTCGTTTCGCGGTGGGCGATGCGACCCATCTCCAGCATCGCGCCGACGGCGTCGACTTCGTTGACGCGGATGGTGAGGCCGACGATGCCGGTTTGTGGGGCGCCTTTGAGCGCGTCCGGTCCATGCTCCGCCTCGATGGCGGCGCGGACGGCGAGCTTGATCTGCGCGTTGTCGAGGCGGCCGTTCGCGCGGTCTTTGCCGAAGAGGGCCGCGAACTCCGCTTGCTGATCGTGCGGGTGCTCGTGGGCGACGATTACCGCGGCGACGCCGGTCGCACCTGACGGATGCAGCTGCCATTCCCGACGGGCGCGAGTGAGTTCGGGCGTCGTGTGCGTGCAGACGAACTGCATCGTTTCGGGCAGTTTCAGGTCGGGCAGCATCACGTTGCGGAAGCGGACCATGTCACGCTTGCCGTCGAGGTCGAGCGGGCGCGCGAGGTCGACAGGGTCTTCCGCGTTTATACCGGTGGCGCGCAAGGCGGCTGCGGTTTTGTCGGCGTCGTCAGCGCCGTAAGCGATGCCGATGCCGCCTTCACCGCGCACCTTCACGCGTTGCGCGAGGCGGCCTTGTGCGCCGGACTGATCCACAACGCCGAGGAGTTCGACGTAGGTGTTCGGAAACATGATGCAGTGGTTGCCGGTGCCCTTGCCCTCATGTAGCCCGCGCGGCGTCAGGGTGAAGCCAAACTTGCGGTACGTGGTGGCCGCGGCGTCGAGATCGGCGACGGCGATGATGACGTGGTCGAGGCGGGTGATCATGTCTGGGAGCGCGGGCGTCACGCCCGCTCTTTCTGGAAGCGTTGGAGGAAGAAGAGCGGGCGGGACGCCCGCGCTCCCAGACTTAGATCGCTCTCGTCGATTCTTCGAACCAGGCTTGCGTTTCCGCGTCGAACTTGCCGGCGAGTTTCTTGCGCACGTCAGCGTGGTAGTCGTTGAGCCACTTGCGTTCCGGCGGGGTGAGCATCGCGACTTCGACCAGCGATAAGTCGATCGGGGCGAAGGTGAGGGTTTCGAACTCCATCATCTTCCGGTCGCCGCCGACGTCCTGCAATTCCGTCACCGCGATCAGGTTTTCGATGCGGATGCCGTAGTGGCCGACTTTGTAGTAGCCGGGTTCGTTCGAGACGATCATGCCGGGGCGGAGCGCGATGTTGATCTGGCGCTTCGAGATGTTCTGTGGGCCTTCGTGCACGCTGAGATACACGCCGACGCCATGGCCGGTGCCGTGGTCGTAGTCGAAGCCGCCCTCCCACAGCGACATGCGGGCGAGCGTGTCGAGCTGCACGCCTGTCGTGCCTTCGGGGAAGCGCGCGCGGGCGAGGGCGATGTGGCCTTTCAACACGCGGGTGAAGCGGTCCTTCATCTCCGCCGTCGGTGTGCCGATAGCGATGGTGCGCGTCACGTCCGTCGTGCCATCGAGATACTGGCCGCCGGAGTCGATCAGGTAGATCTCGCCCGGCTGGATCTTGCGGTTGCTTGATTTGGTGACACGATAGTGGGGCAGTGCGCCGTTCGGGCCTGAGCCGGAGATCGAGCCGAAGCTCAGGTCTTTCAGGCCGCCGGTTTCGGCACGGAAGTCTTCCAGTACGCGGCAGGCTTCGATTTCGTCGACCTTGCCTTTCGGGCCTTCCTTGGCGATCCACGACAGGAAGCGCGAAAGGGCCACGCCGTCGCGCAAATGGGCGCGGCGCGTGCCTTCGAGTTCGGTCGCGTTCTTGCACGCCTTGGGCAGCAGCACGGGGTCAGGGGCGCGCACGATTTTTGCGCCGCCCTCGTTCAGGCGGTCGAACGCCCAGGCCGATGCCGTCGCCGGGTCGATCTGGATGCGCTTGCCTTTTTGCGCTTTCAGGTGGTCGCCGAGTTCTTCTTGCGGGCGGACCGTGACGTGGTTGCCGAGCCAGGTGTCGATGCCGGGCGTGAATTTTCGGCGGTCGATGAAGAGGTCGACGTGGCCGTCGTTGTTCAGCATCGCAAACGCATGGGGGAAGGGCGTGTGCGGCACATCGCTGCCGCGGATGTTGAGCAGCCAGGCGATCGACTCGGGCAGTGTCAGCATCGCCGCGTCGGTCTTGGCGTCGCGCAGGGCCTTGGCGATTTCTTCGCGCTTATCTTCCGACGACTTGCCGGCGTATTCGAGCGGCTGCGTCGTGACGGCGCCGAGCGGCGGGGCGGGTTGATCGTCCCACGTCGCGTCGAGCGGGTTGTCGGTCACCGCGACCAGCGTGCCGCCGGCGTTCGTCACCGCGGCGCGCAAGGCGTCGACGCCCGAAGCTGTGTGCAGCCAGGGGTCGTAGGCGAACTTTGCGCCCTTCGGCAAATTCTCGGCGATCCAATCGGGCGGCGGTTCGTCGACTAGGGAACGGAATTCGAACGCCTTGCCGTCGACTTGCTCCGCGGTCTGCACGGTGTAGCGGCCGTCGGTGAAGATCGCGGCTTTGTCGATGAGCACGACCGCGGCGCCTGCCGAGCCGGTGAAGCCCGTCAGATACGAGAGGCGGTCGGCGTGCGGCGGCACGTACTCACCTTGATACTCGTCGGCGCGGGGTACGATGAAACCGTCGAGGCCGCGCTTCTTCAACTCGGCGCGGAGAGCCGCGAGGCGGGGCGGACCCTGCGTGGGGCTCGTGGTTTCGGCGAAGGATTGGAATTTCGTTTGGTGCAGCATGGGGGCAACCTATGCGTCCGCTGCGCCGCTCTCAAGAGGCCTGGCGGCCATGCATTTGGCGGTAGGCGGCCGGGGTCATGCCGAACCGTCGGGCGAAGGCGCGGATCAGGTGGTCGGGGCCTGAGAAACCGGCCTGATCGGAGATGCGGGCGAGGTCCATCGTACGTTTGTCCAGCAGGCGGCGCGCGGCATCGAGGCGCACGGCTTCAACAAATTTTGCGGGGCTGACGCCCAGTTCCTGGCGCACGTGGCGGTGGAAGGTGCGTGGGCTCATGGCGGCGCGGTCGGCCAGGGTCTCGACGTCGAGGCGCGCCGCGAGGTTGCCTTCGATCCACGTTGCGAGTTTCGCGAGGCGATCGTCAGTTGCGCTCTGTGCATTCAATGCGGTCGAGAACTGCGTTTGGTGTCCGGGGCGGCGCATATAAACGACGAGTTGGCGCGCGACGGCGGTGGCGGCGTCGCGGCCGTGGTCTTGTTCCAGCAGCGCGAGCGCCATGTCGATGCCGGTGGTGACGCCGGCCGACGTCCAGCACTTGCCTTCGTTGACGTAAATCGACTCCGCGTCGACGTCGATGTCGGGATGGATGCGCTGCAGGTCTGTCGTCGCGCTCCAGTGCGTGGCGACGCGTTTGCCTTTGAGCGCGCCGGTCGCCGCCAAGAGGAACGCGCCGGAGCAGACGGAGCAGGCACGGCGGGCTTCTTTCGCGGCGGCGGCGATCCACGTCATTAGTTGCTTGTCGCGCAACGCGTCGCGCACGCCTTTGTCGTCGCCGCCGGGGATGATGAGTGTGTCGATCGATTTGGGCGGGACGGCGCGCAGCGGTTCGGCGGTGAGCGCGAAGCCTGCGGTGGTCTTCACCGCGCCCGCCTTCGTCGCGACGAAGCGGATGCGATAGGCCTCGAACCCCAAGAGTTGATTGGCGCTGCCGAAGACTTGGCCCGGACCTGTGGCGTCGAGCGACTGGAGGTTCGGAAAGATGGGGAGGGCAATGGTGCGGGTTTTGGCCATGGCAGAAATCGTCGATTGTTTGTCCTTTCTGCCATAGGCGGCCGGTGCTATGCAAGGGGCGAACAAGATGGAGGCTTCCCTAATGACTGCACCGTTTCACATCGGCATGCTGCTCTATCCCGATTTGACGCAGCTTGATCTCACAGGCCCCGCGCAGGTGTTGTCGCGCGCGCCGGGGGTGAAGATGCACTACCTTTGGAAGACCATCGAACCGATCCCGTCGGATGCGGGCCTGTCGCTGATGCCGACGACGACGTTCGCGGCTTGTCCGCAGCTCGACATGATTTGTGTGCCGGGCGGTGCGGGGCAGGTCGCGCTGATGAAGGACGAAGAGACGCTCAGCTTCCTGCGCAAGCAGGGCGAGGGCGCGAAGTACGTGACGTCTGTTTGTTCGGGATCGCTGCTTCTTGGCGCGGCGGGTTTGCTCACCGGTTACAAGTCGGCGTGCCACTGGATGTATCGCGACTTCCTGCCGGCGTTCGGCGCCATTCCGGTGAACGCGCGCGTGGTGAAGGATCGCAATCGCATCTCCGGCGGCGGCGTGACGGCGGGCATCGACTTCGCGCTCACGGTCGTCGCCGAGATTTGGGGCGAGGACGCGGCGAAGATGATTCAGCTACATCTCGAATACAACCCGCAGCCGCCGTTCAACTGCGGCTCGCCCGAGACGGCGGGGCCGGAGATGACAGCGCGCGCGAAGAAGCTGTTCGAGGAGTCCCTCAAGCACCGTGAGCGTGAAATCAACGAGGCGGTGTCGCGGCAACGCGCAAGCGCCTGAGGGAGACTGACATGAGCACGGCCGGTTTGCCGTTCCAGTTCGCACGCTTCGCCGCGGTGTTTGTTTTCGCGGCGAGCGCGGGCCTGTTCTACCTCACGGCTTGAGAGCAACGTCAATGAAGGTTCGAAGCATCGCGGTTTCGGTCGCGGTTGTGACGGCGCTTGCCGTTGCGGCTGCCGGTGTCGCCGTCTTCCAGCTTCCGGCGGATCGCGCGCCTGTTCGCACTGTCGTGGTGCCTGCCGATGAGCAGGCGGCAACGATCGCGGCGTTGAAGCCGCCGAAACGGGCGCGGCCTGTCGTCGCTATCATCGGCGCGAATGACGGGACGGAGACGACGGATTTCCTTTTGCCGTACGGCGTGTTGAAGCGTTCCGGCGTGGTCGACGTCATCGCCGTCGCGACGAAGCCTGGGCCCATCCGGATGATGCCATCGCTGACGATCGTGCCGGATATGACGGCGGCTGACTTCGAGCAACACACGCCCGATGGCGCGGACTACGTCATCGTGCCGGCGCTGCATGATCCTGCCGATCCGGAGGTTCGCGCGTTTATTATCGCGCAGGCCAAGCGCGGCGCGAAAATCCTCGGCATTTGCGACGGCACGTTGGTGCTTGAGAATGCCGGGCTGCTCGCCGGTCATCGCGCGACCGGGCATTGGTTCGCGATCGGCGGCGTCGCCGAGCGCAATCCGACGATGCGGTGGGTGCGCGACCGGCGCTATGTGATCGATGGCAATCTAGGCACGACCACCGGTGTCAGCGCATCGTTGCCTTTGTCATTGGCGTTGGTCGAAGCCGTCGCGGGGCATGAACGTGCGCGGACGCTGGCCGATGAGGTTGGCGCAGCCGGGTGGGGCGTGGCGCACGACAGTGGACACTTTCGGCTGACGCGCGGGGACGCGTGGAGCGTCGTCGCGAACATGGCGGTCGCCCTGGTGGCACGCGAGACCATCGGCATTCGGGTGAGCGAGAGCGACGATCTGATCGCGCTGGCGTTTATGGCGGACTCCTATGGTCGCACGTTTCGTTCGCGCGCCGTCGTTCTGGGCGGTCGACCCGTCACAACGCGCGAGGGCTTGCGCATTCTTCCAGACGGGAACGGCGCTGTCGACGTGACCGTCGATCTGCCGCACGGCGAAGCGCCGGCGCGAGCGTTGGAGATGGCGATCGCCGGAATCGCCGCGCGGTACGGGAAGGCGACAGCCGACTTCGTGCGCGTGCAGCTTGAGGATGCCGGGCATACGGCCGGCAGCTAACGCCTTTACGGGCGTTCGAGGGTTAGGGTGATCCAGCCTTCTAGGGCGGAGCGTTTGAGGACGCGCAGGTTTTGGGTGCGGGCCATGTTGCAGATGGCGTTGGCTTGTTCGTCGAGGAGGCCGGAGAGGATGGCGTTGCCGGCTCTCGCCAGGTTCGCGCGGATGCCGGGCATCAGTTTCATCAGCGGGCCGGCCAGGATGTTCGCGAAGATGAGGTCGTAGGGGGTGTGCTCTGCGATCAGCGGCGTTTTGAAACCGTTCGCGGTGGCGACGCGCATGAACGCGTTCGCGCGGTTGAGTTTGGCGTTTTCGATTGTCTTGGCGGTGGCGAGTTGGTCGATGTCGGTCGCCACGACCGGCTTGTGCGTATGGCGGGCGAAGGCCATGCCTAAGATACCGGTGCCGCAGCCGAGATCGAGAGCGTTTCTGAACGTTCGACGCTTCGCCAGGCGTTCGTAGGCGAGAAGGCAGCCCTTCGTCGTGCCGTGGTGGCCGGTGCCGAAGGCGTAGGAGGCTTCGATCTTTAGGCCGATGGCGTTGGCGGGGACCGTTTGCGCGCTGTGTTCGCCGTAGATGTAGAAGCGTTGCGTCTGGACGGGCGGCAGACCTTCGAGGGCGCGGGCGACCCAGTTTTCGTCTTCGATCGGGATAACGCGCATGGGCACGCCGAAGCGTTGCTGCAGATCCGCTTCGTCGGGTTCGTTGACGAAGAAGGCTTCGACTTCCCACAGGCCCCGTTCGCCGAGTTCGAAGGCCGACACCACCGGTGCGGGTTCCAGTTCTTCGAGTTGGTCGCTTAGGGTTTGGGCTTCGCGCTTGGGCAGGATGGCGCGGGCTTTCCAGCAGACGGGCATCGGTTACGCTCGGGCGAGGTAGGAGGCGATGACGCGTTTCTCGCCGGCTTTGTCGAAGTTCACGGTCAGCTTGTTGCCGTCGAGCGCGGTCACGCGGCCGTAGCCGAATTTTTGGTGGAACACGCGTTCGCCGCGGCGGAAGGTTTCCGCGGCGGGATCCGATGTCGCGACAAGTTCGGCTTGACCTTCGATTGCGGGGCGCGAGCCGAAGACTTCGCCGCGGCGTGCTTGGGCGCGCTGCCATCCCGGCGAGGAGTAACCGCTGTCGAAGATCGGCGCGGTCGAGAGGTTCGACTGACCGCCGTAGGGCATGCCGGGATCGCTCTCGACGGTGATGGCGTCGGCCGGCAGCTCGGCGATGAAGCGCGAGGGCATCGAACTTTGCCATCTGCCGTGGATGCTGCGGTTGGCGGCGTAGGAAATCTTCGCCGTTTCGCGCGCGCGGGTGAGGCCGACATAGGCGAGGCGGCGCTCTTCCTCGAGGCCCTGCAGACCGTTTTCGTCGAGCGTGCGTTGGCTTGGGAAGACGCCTTCTTCCCAGCCGGGCAGAAATACCGTCGGGAATTCGAGGCCCTTGGCGCCGTGCAGGGTCATGATTGTGACCTTTTCGGTGCTTTCGGATTGCTCGATTTCCATCACCAGCGAGACGTGTTCGAGGAAGCCGCCGAGCGAGTCGAATTCCTTCATCGATTGGACGAATTCGTTCAGGTTTTCCAGGCGGCCTGGCGCTTCGGGCGAGCGGTCGGTCTGCCACATCGCGGTGTAGCCGCTTTCGTCGAGCACCATCTCGGCGAGTTCGATATGGCTGAGCGCGGTTGCCTGATCGGCCCAGCGGATGAAGCTTTGCACGAGGTCGCGTAGGGCGCTGCGCGTGCGGGCGGGGAGTTCGTCGGTTTCGATCATCGCGCGCGCGGCGGCGAAGAGCGGCACCTTCATGGCGCGCGCCATTTTGTGGACCGATTGCAAGGCGGCGTCGCCGAGGCCGCGCTTCGGTTTGTTGAAGATGCGCTCGAACGCCAGGTCGTCGTCGGGTTGCACGATGACGCGCAGATAGGCGAGGGCGTCGCGGATTTCCTGGCGCTCATAGAAGCGCGGGCCGCCGACGACGCGGTAGGGAATGCCGAGTTGGACGAAGCGTTCTTCGAAGGCGCGCATCTGAAACGAGGCGCGGACGAGGATGGCGACGTGGCTGAGTTTTTCGCGGTTGCGGACTTTTTGTTCGATGTCGTCGGCGACGATGCGGGCTTCTTCTTGCGCGTCCCACACGCCGCGCACGCTGACGCGGTCGCCTTCGGGCGCGTCGGTCCAGAGCGTTTTGCCGAGGCGGCTTTTGTTCGCTGCGATGAGGCCGGAGGCTGCGGCCAGGATGTAAGGCGTCGAGCGGTAGTTGCGTTCGAGGCGGACGATCTTCGCGCCCGGGAAGTCGCGTTCGAAGCGCAGGATGTTGTCGACCTCTGCGCCGCGCCAGCCGTAGATCGATTGGTCGTCGTCGCCGACGCAGCAGATATTGCGGCGCTGGCCGGCGAGCAAGCGCAGCCAGAGATACTGCGCGACGTTGGTGTCTTGGTACTCGTCGACCAGGATGTAGACGAAGCGGTCTTGGTATTCCTGGAGCACTTGCGGGTGCGTCTTCAGGATGGTGATGACGTCGAGCAGCAGGTCGCCGAAGTCGACGGCGTTCAGCGACTTCAGGCGTTGCTGATATGCCTCGTAAAGCTCCGCGCCTTTGCCGTTGCCGTAGGCGAAGGATTCGCCGGGCGGTACGTCCTTAGGGCTCATCGCACGGTTCTTCCACGAGTCGATCAGCGACGACAGGTGGCGCGCGGGCCAGCGCTTTTCGTCGATGCGCGCGGCTTCGATCACTTGCTTCAGAAGGCGCAATTGGTCGTCAACGTCGAGGATCGAGAAGCTGGGCTTGAGGCCCACGAGTTCGGCGTGGCGGCGCAGGATCTTCGCGCATATCGAATGGAACGTGCCGAGCCACGGCATGCCTTCGACCATGCCGCCGACGAGCGCGCCGGTGCGCTCGATCATCTCGCGCGCGGCTTTGTTCGTGAAGGTGACCGAGAGGATTTGGCTGGGCCAGGCCTTGCGCGAGGCGATCAGGTGGGCGAGGCGGGTGGTCAGCACGCGCGTCTTGCCGGTGCCGGCGCCGGCCAGAACCAGCACGGGGCCGTCGAGCGCGAGCACGGCTTCGCGCTGCTCCTCATTGAGGCCGCGCAAATAGGGCGGTTCCGCGGACGCGGGCTGATGGGCCAAGGGCTGGGTCATGATTCAGAGGAGATATAGAAGGATTTTCAGCGGCGTGGCCACCCTGACGGATGCGGCGTTTCCGCGGTTTTAGGCGCTGCTGCCACGTGGCGGCGGGCGTACCCCCAGATAGGCGCCTTACTCTATTGCGTCGAAGCCTTCTTTGCGGATGGTGTCACCGCTCTCGTCGAGTTTGGGAGCAGTCGGGCGGGTCTTTGGGTCGGCGAAGGCTGAGAGTTTCATCGGATTGCCGGCCAGTTTCATTTCGCCGATGTCGGGGTCTTGCATTGTGACGACCATGTTGCGGGCGATGACGTGCGGGTCGGCGAGCACTTGGGCGACGTTGTTGATCGGGCCGCAGGGCACGCCAGCTTGCTCGATCAGGTTTAGCCAGTGGGCGGCGGTGTTCGTTTTCAGCATGCGTTCCATCTCGTTGGCG
>JAEUMM010000278.1 GCA_016792645.1 Alphaproteobacteria bacterium
GTCGAAGATCGCAAGCGGCACCGACACGGACAAAACGCCGGCGAGATCGCCGCCGTCCTCGAACCGCCGCACGCCCACGCCGACGGACAGATCGGAACGCGCATTCGCCTGTTCCAACTCAAGACGCGCCGCCGCGCGGCTCGCGGCGATCTCGCGTGCCCGAACATCCGCCGACGATATGTCGGCGCGCTTCGGCATCTCGGCCGGTATGGCCCAAAGAGAGGCGGCGTCGATTTCGAACGCCTCGTCGCTCGTGCCCCATATGAGCGCCAGAGTCCGTTTGGCGTTGTGCAAATCGTGCGAAGCCTGATCGCGCGCCGTGCGCGCTTCGGCGGTTTGTATCTCGGCGCGCAGACGTACGGTCACGGGATCCCGCGCCGAACGCACGCGACGCGCCGCCATCGCCTCGATCTGCGACGCAGCCTTCAGGCGCGCTTCCGCGTTGTCGAGTTCGGCCGTGGCGGCAAACATCTCGATGAAGGCCTTGCGCGCGTCGAAGGCGACGTTCGCCCGCGTGCGCCGGCTCTCAAGCGCTGCGGCTTGGTGTTCGGCGTCGGCGACGGCGAGCCGGCCGGCGACCTTCCCGCCCCGCTCGATACGCTGGCGCACGCCAAGCGTAAGCTCGCTCTGCTCGAAGTCCTCGAACCGGTCCGAGCCGGCGAAATTCTCCAGCTCGACGTCGATGGTCGGGTTGGCCAGCACGCCGCTCTGGCGCACGTTTGCTTCCGCCGCGCTGACGAGTTCCTGCCGCGACTTCAGTGATGGCGCGGCGTCGAGGGCGCGCGCCACGGCTTGTTCAAGCGTGATCGCACGCGCGCGGCCGGGAGCGTTCGGTTCGGCCGACGCGGCCAAAACCATACCCCACGCCGCGACGCAGACGAGCGCCACGGTTATGCAACGAAACATGACTTGAGGTGCCGTTCGTTAGATGACGTCCAAGACGGTGCAAGGCCGGGGCACAAGCCCCATCAGCCAAGCGGCGGACGTATCGGCGGCGTCAGGGCAAGGCCGCGTTCGGCCTCGTCAACGACCGGCAAGTTGGTGGCGCGCGGTAAATCCGCGAGCTTCACCGTGACGACATGATAATGCGCGAAGTCCAGCGACGAGTGCGACGCCTTCTCGTGATAGGTGTCTTCGCCGATAGGATGCGAGTGATCGGCGGGATTGTGATCGACGTCGTGGTCGGCATCACCGCCGTGATAGGACACCGGCGCATCCGCATCCTGCGCAGCAACAGCCGCGTCTCCATCGTGACCGGCATGCGCGTACGCCGGCGCGGCCATACAGACCAGCGCAGCAACCAGCAATCCGAACACGACAAGCAGACTACGCACGCCAACCCACCCCCGCACCGACTCAGTCGTTATGATGATGCTCGCCGTCAAGCATGAATGAGGTATTAACGCACAAAATTCGCGTCATAGTTGCCGGTTCACCGCGTCCCATGGTTTCCAGCGAAGACGCGACACATGCCCGAAATATCGCGCGCGGGCGGCAAACCGATGCTTCCCGTCACAGCCGACGCCTAATGGCCATGCCGGTGATGCAAATCAGGATAGTGCTGATGCTTATGGCGCATGGGGAAATGGGTGTGCAGATGCGTGTGCGGCTCGCCGGCAGGGTCGCCGCCAGCATGGGTATGCTGATGGTGTTCGTCGTGCACATGAGCGTGATCGTGCGTCAGTTCCTCGTGCTCATGCCAATGGTCGTGGTTCTCGGTCAAGTGCAGCCACACGCCGAGCGCCATCAGCGCCGTAGCGGCCAAGAGCGCGATGCTCAACGGTTCCTGAAACAACGGTATCGCGATAACGGCCCCGACGAACGGGGCAGTCGAGAAATACGCGCCTGTTCTAGCCGCTCCCAAATGGCGCAGTGCGCGCACGAAAAAGACAAGGCTGATACCGTAGCCCACGAAGCCCAGCGCCCCAGCCGCAGCGATCTGGGGAAGCGTCGGCCCCGCCGCGCCGATCGCGAGGCCCAGAATAGTATTTGTCGTTCCCGCCGCGAGACCTTTGATCATCGCGATCTGCACGGGATCTGAACCCGAGATCTTGCGCGTCAGATTATTGTCGATGCCCCAGCAAGCGCATGCGGCCGCGATCAGCAGCGCACCGCCGGCCAGGGAAATCGAGACGAAATCCCAAGACAAAAGCACGGCGCCCACGAGGATCGCCATCGCGCCGAGGAACAAACGAAAGTCGACGCTTTCGCGGTACACGACCCAAGCGATCAGCATAGTCGCCAGGCTTTCGAGGTTCAGGAGAAGGGACGCCGCCGATCCGCTCGTCGACTGCAGCCCAAACATCAAAAGAGCTGGCCCTAGAACACCGCCGAACAGAACGACGGCGGCCATCCACGGAACGTCGGTGCGTTGAAGTGCGGCTTCTCTCGGCGCCTCTGCCGCGCCGCGCGATCCGTATCGCCACACTGCCAGACCCAGACCTGAGCCCAGGTAAAGCAGGCCGGCCAGCAGAAACGCGTTCAGATCTTCACCGATCAACTTCGCAAACGGTGTGCTGACGCCGAAGAGCGCAGCTGCGGCCAGCGCGAAAGTCGGACCGCCACTGCGTTGTGTACTCTCCGGCTGTTGCGTCATCAGCGTCGCCTACTGCGGCTTGCGCCGCTTCCAGAGGACGGTTGTCGCCTTGTCGAAGGTCAACGCGTCGTCTTTCAGCTGGACGGTGCAACAGTCGGCCGCGCCAAGATCCTTGCCGAACGAAGCTCCAAATTCAGTTTGCGCGCGCGGATAGAACTTGTCACCTGCGACCGACGGCGCGATGCAATTTCCGACCGCCGCAGTCCCATCCTTGGGCGAGAAAATGACTTTGCCCTCGAACACCGTGACGGCAACGACGCGATTGTCGCCAGCATCGAACTCGCCGGCCATCGCACTGCAATCGTATCCGGTATATTTCGGCCTTTCATCATTGTCGTGACCGCCGGGGTGCGCCGACACTGCGCTCGCAAGAGTGATGACAGTAACGGCGGCGGCGATGGTCTGTTTCATGTTCGCAGACTCCTAGTTAGCGGTTGCGGCTTGCGCCGGTTGGGTGACTTCGGTCGGCAGAATGCCTTCCTTGTTTCCGGTTTCGCCCGGCGGGATGAGTTCGTAGAACCCGGCGATCCTCAGACGCACGACGATCGGTTTCGTCGAGCGGTTCTGCCAGTACCATCCGTGTACGCCGTCGATCGGCGCCACCAGCGAACCATTCGACCGTGCGCCTGTCGCTTGCTTGAACTCGACGACGCGTACGTCCGGCCCGTCGGTTTCGGAATGCATGTCGAAGAAGAAGTCATCCGCGCCTGCGCCTTGTGCTTCCCACGAGTAGATCAGCGTCTCGCCCGTCTTCATCCGCACTTTGTATTCAAGCTGGCTAGGCCCGCCGCCGTCTTTTGGGAATAGCGGAATATCGATCACATCCGCCCGATAAGGCGTCTCGTAGAACCGCGCAGTCGAACCCGTCGCAACCGTACTGGCGCTGGCGCCAAGATCCTTAAGCCCCAGGAGTGCGCCGACCCCTGTCGGATCTCTCCCGAATTCCGCGGGCAGTACGACCGTAACGCTGAGCACCGTCGCAACGGCCGCCGCGCCCAACGTGATCAGCATCAAGCGCCTCAGCGACGGCGGCTTGCTGGTTTGACCTTCTGTCATGTCATGCTCCCCTTTCCATAAAGTAGCCGATGAGTTGGTACTGCGTCAGGAGAAAGCCGGCGCACAACAGCACCGCGTTCGCAACGACCGCCTGGCCCTCGAAATTCTTGCGCATGCGCCACCATATGATCAGCAACAGCATGGCCGACAGAGCGATGAGCTGACCGAGTTCAACGCCGACGTTGAACGCCAGCATGTTGGTCACGAGGCCGTCCGGCGATAGGCTGATGTCCTGAAGCTTCGTCGCCAATCCGAAGCCATGCACGAGACCGAACCCAAACACCGCTCCCCGCAGGTCCGGTTGAAATCCGAACAGCCGAACGAATCCTCCCAAATTGTCGAACGCTTTGTAGGCGACCGAGAGACCCACGACGGCATCTACAAGATACGGATTGACGTGAATATCGCCGAGTACCCCTGCCAGCAGCGTGATGCTGTGTCCGATGCTGAACAGAGTGACGTAGATCGCCACATGAGTGAGTCGATACAGGAAGAAGATGACGCCCAGGATGAAAAGCAAATGGTCGTACCCGGTCACCATGTGCTTAGCGCCAAGATACAGAAACGGAATGATCTGTGGTCCGCTGCTGCCCGCGACGAACGCAGCATCCTTCCCCTGCACCCCGTGAGCCCATGCCGCCCCCACCACACAGGCAAAGACAATCGCCGCAAGCCCGATTGCCACCGATCCCGTCAGGGCAAAGCGTTTCAATGCACGCGTCATAGATTTACGACCCTCCTGGACAGATCAGAAATTACACTTGAAGCATCGGCCCGTGTTCGGTCTCGCGAAACGACGGTTGCTGCGGCACAGAGGATTTGCTGGTCGCGCCGAAGGTTCAACAACCCCGCACGCGCGCTTGGCGGTCCGTTGGCGACGGCGCGTACCATAGCGCTCAAGCAAGAGACGGCGGTGCCGAGGTCCGCCGGGTCAGAGAGCCAAAAGCCGTCAAAGACAACCGCCTCTGCCTTGTTCTGTGCCCGCAGCCAGCCAAGGCAGTGTGCGCGTCTGGTCTGGTCGAAGGCGACAAAGCATCGATCTCCCCGCTCAATACGCCGAAGGGCGTTCGCCAGGAATGAACTGCGGGCATTGCGCTGAAGCCTGGCGGCGAGGTTCAGTAAATCATGCAAGCAGTTGACAGGGACGGTCGCGCGCGCTTGATCGTCGAAGCGGGGCGCACCAATGTCGAACATATACTGTGTTTGGGCGCCCTCCTTGCTTCGCTGTTTGCCGCGCCATACACGACCCGGCCATCGAACCAAACCTCTAACGCCGTCAACAGAAAGTCCGGCGCCGGCAAGCGCACGCCGCACCAGTTGCTTTGCCGCCAGCCGAACACGCAGCGCACGCGCGACCCACGGTGAGGCAAACACTTTGACATCCCAAGCAATCCGCACCCTGCTTGCGAACCGAGCCTTCCAAGGATCGTCACCCGGCGTTAGGTCGAGAACGGCGGCACCTTCATCGCACAGTGACCGCGCTGCGAAGTAGATATTCAGCTTGTTGGGCGAACACGCTGCGTGAGCCGGAGAGAACGCTGATATCGCGAGGTGAGCTTCTTCCTTGCTGCGGACAACAAGAACCGCCGAGATCAGTTGATCGTCCACGTAAAGCCCGGTCGCCTGCAGCTGGTTCGGAGCATTGCGCAGCCAGTCGACGTGAAACGGCAGCTTCCGATCATCTTCAGAAAAAGGGCACGTGTCGTGTAGCGCGCCTTGCCGAAAGTCGTACATCGCCACGATGCGATCGAATTCGGCCTCCAGGAGGGCTGGCGTGAGCCTGCGGAAGTCGACCAGCCCGAGACGTCGCAAGCGGTTGAGCTTACTTTTGTTTCCCGCCTTCTTCATCGCCGCATCGATTGTCGCGCTATCGACGAACAAGTGCTGCGTCTGGCATGGAATCAACGTTGCACGGCGATGCCGTCCCAGCCATTCGACAACGGTTGGCGGCACGTTCGGCGGCAGATACCGCAGTCGAAGGTCACGATGAGGGGCATGCGTTGTCAACGCCGCCAGTGCGCCCGCAAAAAACACAAGGGCGTCGGCTTCGCTGCTGATCGCCCCTTGATACTCGGCCTGATGAGCGCCGGCCCCAACGATGAGATCGGCGTTTTCGGCCAGCGGCATGACGCCCATCAGCGATCCGTTGCGCCGGCCAATGACAAGAAGTGGCGACCAAGACTCGCGATAATTTCGCGACCAGATGCCGAAAAACGCGCTGCTCTGAAACGCCGTGCTCCATGGGCATGCGGTCCACAACTGGTTCCACGCATTCCTGTTCGATTCCGCGTTCGCCCAGAGCAAGGCATCATCGCCGGCGATGACGGTGAACGAAACCTCCTGAGGCCCGGCCGCATGCGCAACGCCGTCATGGTCGCCGGCGACGCGCGATAACGGTTTGCGGCGCGTCATACCGTTTGTCCTGTATCGCCGTTCCGGGAATACCTTGCGCTGACGAGTTCCTGCCGCGACTTCAGTGATGGCGCGGCGCCCAGGGCGCGCGCCACGGCTTGTTCAAGCGTGATCGCACGCGCGCGGCCGGGAGCGTTCGGTTCGGCCGGCGCGGCCAAAACCATACCCCACGCCGCGACGCAGACGAGCGCCACGGTTATACAACGAAACATGACTTGAGGTGCCGTTCGTTAGATGACGTCCAAGACGGTGCAAGGTCGGGGCACAAGCCCCATCAGCCAAGCGGCGGACGTATCGGCGGCGTTAGGGCAAGGCCGCGCGCGGCCTCGTCAACGACCGGCAAGTTGGTGGCGCGCGGCAAATCCGCGAGCTTCACCGTGACGACATGATAATGCGCGAAGTCCAGCGACGAGTGCGACGCTTTATCGTGATAGGTGTCTTCGCCGATAGGATGCGAGTGATTGGCGGGATTGTGGTCGACACCGTCGTCGACATCGCCGCCGTGATGGGTGGACACCGGCGCATCCGCATCCTGCGCCACAGCCGCGTCTCCATCGTGACCGGCATGCGCGTACGCCGGCGCGGCCACAAAGACCAGCGCAGCAACCAGCAATCCGAACACGACAAGCAGACTACGCACGCAATCCCCCCACACACGAACTCAGACAGCAACACGACGCCTAGCGTCAAGCGTGAATGATGTATCGGCGGAAAGAAATTCGCCCGTTAGTTGCCACTGCGCGCTTATCGAGCCACTCGATATTTCTTTGCAGTCAAGGCATATTTGTTCTATATTTGTTCCAAACAATCCGTACGCCGAACATCGGCGCGCGGCTGCGACTTGATATCGTCAATACCAGTCATGGCCGTCGCGGCCGAAAGCGCGATGTGTGCCCCAGGCTGCGCCCGCGCGGCCGTCGATGCGTCACATGTGACGGCAACGTGATGGCAGCGTGACGCCAGTTTCCGCGGAATTCGGCCGATGTGACGGCGTGATGGCAAAGATTGCATGCGTTTTCAAAACGGGCTCAGGCGGCACTCAGCGTCAGCGTCGCGCGCAATCCGCCGCCCGCGCGGTTGACGAGCGTAATGTCGCCCCCGTGCCCGCGCGCCATCGCGCGCGCCAGCGTCAGACCAAGCCCAAGCCCGCCGGTATCGCGTGAGCGCGACGCTTCAAGCCGCACGAACGGATCGAAAACCTTCTCGATCTCCTCCGGTTTCAACCCCGGCCCATCGTCGTCGACGACAATGGAAACAACGCCGTTCGCCGCGCCGACCGACACCCGCGCGCGCTGCCCATAGCGCAGAGCGTTCTGCACCAAATTGCGCGCCGCCCGCTTGATCTCGTTCGGCCGGCACACCGCGCGCACGGATGCGCCGTCCTCGAACGTCACGTCGCCGCCCATGTCGGAAAGATCCGCGCACATGCTCTCGACCAGGGAAGACACATCGACCTCGCGCGAGGGCTCTTCGCCCATGCCCGTGCGCGCCGCCTCCAACGCGGCTTCCGTCGTCGTCTGCAACTCATCGAGGCTCTCGGTCATCTTATCGCGCAACTCGACGTCCTCGATGAACTCGCTCTTGATGCGCAGCGAGGTGATCGGCGTGCGCAAATCGTGCGCGATCGAAGCCAGCAGCACGCGTTGGTTCTCAAGCGTCGCCATCAGACGGCGCGACATGGTGTTGAACGCATGCGCCGCGCTGCGCAGCACGGTCGGGCCGGTCTCGGGAACAGGCGTACCCGTCCGCCCGCGCGCCATCGCGATAGAGGCCTCCGACAGCCGCTGCAACGGCCCCGAAAGCCGGTAGGCAAGCCACACCGCCACCGCGATCAGCGCCAACGACGCCACCGCCGCCGACAACGCCAAAGACGACAGCAAGCTCGACGGCGGCCACACGAACTCCGCGTTCAGCCATTGGCCGGGCCCAATCCCGATCGCGACGCTCAGCCGCTCGTACCCGCCGCGCCGCCGCTCGGCGAGGCCGAACCAATCGAACGACGACGTTCCGCGCTTGGCGATCCGCACGTCCGTGACCGCCGTGTCGGCCAACGCCGCCCGCACCCGCGTCTCCGCTTCCTCGTCGCGTGCCGAATCGGCGCCGACGCGCGGAACCTTGCTGATGGACACACGCTCGCGCCGCACCGAAGCGATCTTCAGAATGTCCTCGCGATCGCTCTCCGGAAGCCTAAGCAACAGCCGCGCCACCGCCGTCAGCCGCTCCTCGATCGCCGTCAGCCGCTCGTTTCGAATGACCCGCGACCGATCGGACTCGACGATCGCAAACGTCACCGCGTTCGACGCCAGCATCGCAAGAAGAATAGCCGCCGCCAACTCAAGCCAAAGCGGAACGCGCCAGCGCTTCATGCCAACGCGACCGGCTCGGCGGTAAACACATAGCCGCCGCCCCAGACGGTCTTGATGATCTTCGGATTGCGCGGATCGTCCTCGATCTTCTTGCGCAACCGCATGATCGCATTGTCGATCGACCGGTCGAACAGCTGCGCCTCCCGCCCCCGCGTCAGATCCAGCAGTTGATCGCGCGTAAGAGTCAAATTCGGCCGCTCGATCAACACGACAAGCAGCCGGTACTCGCCCGTCGACAAAGCCATGCCCACGCCGTTCTCGTCGAACAACTCGCGCTTGTTGGTGTCCAGCATCCAACGATCGAACTTGATCCGCCCCTCGACGGAAGACTGCTGATTGGTCGGCAACGTCCGCACGCGCCGCAAGATCGCCCCGATACGCGCCAACAACTCGCGCGGATTGAACGGCTTCACCACATAATCGTCGGCGCCGAGTTCGATCCCGACAATGCGGTCCACCTCTTCCCCGCGCGCCGTGAGAAACAGGATCGGCACGTCGCTGCCCTCGCGCACCGAACGGCAGAACGCCAGCCCGTCTTCGCCCGGCATCATCACGTCGAGCACGATAAGATCGAACGCATGCGCCCGCATGTGCTTGCGCGCCACGGCCGCACTTTCCGCGCCCATCGCGCGATAGCCGTTCTGCTGCAGATACTT
>JAEUMM010000288.1 GCA_016792645.1 Alphaproteobacteria bacterium
CGCCAACCGCCAGTGCTCGCGGTCTTGCCCGGACAGCGCGTAGGCGAGCAGTGTGCGCAAATACCGCTCCGGCTCCTTGCGAAAACTGACCGCCTGCCACGGGTAGACATCCGCGCCTGCCGACGCCGGATAGTCGAACCGCGGCGCAAACACCGGACCGCGCCAACCCTTGGGCGCCGGCTCGATCCGGTCCAACCGCGCGCCCACACCGCCGCCGGCAAAGGCCGGTGGCACGAATGCCAAAGCCAAGAACAAAACCAACGCCAAGCCGCGCATGACCCCAGCCTCCCACGCCACCCGCTAACCAACAAGCCGGGGTTGCCACTTGCGCCGCCGCTGCCCTAGGCTCAAGCCCACGTGAAAAGGGTGGGGGCCTTCGTGCGTAAGTTCGTGTCTGCAATTGCGTTCGCAAGCACCGTGGCGCTGGCCGCGGCTGTTCAAGCCGCCCCCGCCAAAACCCTCGACCTCGCCGACGGTTACAAGTTCGAGCTTCTAGGGGCCGGCGACACGCAAGCCCGCGTCGGCAATCCAAAGGTCATCTTCCTCAACGTCGCCGTGACCGACGAGAAGATCGCCGCCGACCACAAGCGCCTGATCGAGGCGTCGGACCGCATGTTCGAGTCCGTCCTGATGGGCGCAGCCGAGAAGGGCTACTACAAGCGTGCGACCGTGAACGTCCGCCGCCCCGGCACCGCGACCTTCGAGGACTTCCTCTATGTGCGCGGCGAGAATGAAGTTTGGCTGCGCCAAGCCGGCAAAGAGTCGTGGAAGGTCGCGCAAGACCCCAAGACCTGGGTCGGCCCGCCTAGCGAAAAGATCAACGTCGACAAGTTCGGAACCTTCGCCGTCGAGGCCGCGATCGAGATCGACCCGCCCGCAGGCTTCAAGCGCGCCGCCGAAATCGATTTCGTCACCAAGACATCGCTCATCGACACACAGCGCAAGTATCAGGAGATCAAGGCGCTCTGGGCGCGCATGGACCGCAAGCAGATGCGCACCGACGGCTTCGACCTCATCATGTTCGGCAACTTCACGACGCCGCAGCTTGGCCGTTTCCACGCCCGCCGCGGCTTCTACGTGCGCATCCCGCGCCAAGCGGACGGCGAGTGGCCTGCGTTGCCCGACAGCGCGCCGGACAACCGCGAGCTCCTGATCTCGAAGGCTGAAAAGCCCACCGACGAACTCGTTCAGCAGATCGCCTACTCGTTCACGTTTTCCGGCCCGCTCGAAACGCTCCGCCTGACCGACTTCATGATGCCGGCCTTCAAGCGCGGCACGCCGGTCGAACCCTCGAAGGTCGGCTTCGGCTACAGCGCCCCCAGCATCACGCTCGAGCCCGCCAAACTGTTGAACTTCAACGCGCTGGCGCCGAAGGTCGACTGACCGTGTCAGCCTGCCGGGTTCCGATCCAGCGGAACGACCAGAAGGAACGTTGCGCCGGCCTCGTCGGCGGAAGGCCACTTGAGTTGCGCATCCAGCTGTGACGAGAGCGCCGTAACAAGCCGCGCGCCAAGCCGTTTGCTCTTCAGCGGATCAAACCCGGGCGGCAAACCAACGCCGCCGTCGCGCACGCTGACCGAAACGTTGTTCTCGTCCGGTTGCGCCACCTCCACCCAAATCGTTTCGCCGGGTCGCTTGGGATAAGCATACTTGCCGGCATTCGAAACAAGTTCGTTGGCGATGAGCGCGACCAGGATTGCACGGTCCGCCGCAAACTGAATCGCACCGGGCGTTGCCTCGAAATGGATGATCGACGGCGACACGCTGGGTTCCAAATCCTTCAGAACCTCGCGCAGATAGCCGACCAGATCGATCTTCTCGTAGTCGGCGTTATAGGCCAGGCGGTCGTACGCCCGCCCGACGGTTGAAATGCGGATCGACGCCTCGCTCAACCGTTCGCTGAGTTCCGGATCGCCTACCGACACGGCCTGCAAGTGCAACATGCTGCCGACCAGCTGCATGCTGTTCTTCACCCGATGATTGACCTCTTTCAACAGCACCTGATGCCGGTCGAGTGCCGCCTGCAGTTGGCGCTGATAACGCTGCTGTTCGATCGCCATCCCCAAGATGTTCGCCGCGCCTTGAAGGAAGGCCAGATCGTGCTCGCTGAACTCGCCCTCCGACTTGCTGTCGACCTCAAGCACGCCGAATGGTGAGCCGTCGCCTTGCAGGATCACGTTCATCGCGCGGCGAATGCCGTGTTGGACCAACAATTCGGGCGTCCTGAAGCGCTCCTCGTTCTCAAGATGGTTCGAGATCACGGACTTGCCCGTCTGCAGCGCAAAACCCGCAGGTGAGGCCAAGTCGGCGCCGACGCGCGCCTTGCCGACAACACCTTCGCCCCAGCCGATGCCTGCGCGCACCAGAAGCATCTTCTCGCCCGGGAGATATTCGAGAACCTTGCAGTAGTCGGCTTGAAGACCCTCCGCGGTCAGCCGCGCCGCGTGATTGAGCAGATCGACGAAGCCGGTGCCCTGCAGCGCCAACACGCCAAGTTCGGCAAGCAATTCCTGCTGGCGTATCCGCAGTCGAAGCGACCGCTCGCCGACGTTATCGACCGCACCCGCCGGGCTCGACTCGATGACAGGAGGCCCGCTCTGGTCTGAGGATGAAGTCATGCGGGAGCGTAGAACGCCCGCCCTCCCTCGTACAATGGTCCAGGGACGGGGAACGGCGCAGCGGTTAATGTGGAACCCGACGCCGGAGTAATGTTATCGCCGCGGCGCGGACCTGCTAAAAGCGACAACGCAAATCAACGGGAGCCTGCTACATGGACCTTCACCTCAAAGGCAAGCGCGCGATCGTTCTGGGCGGCACGCGCGGCATCGGCCGAGCCATCGCCGAGACGCTGGCCGCCGAAGGCGCGAACGTCGCCATCTGCGCGCGCAATCACGATCAGGTCGAAGAAGCCGTCGCCGCACTGACCAAGAAGGGCGTCCGTGCGACCGGCGCCTCGGTCGACATCGCCAAGGGCGATGAGTTGAAGGCTTGGGTCGAAAGCGTGGCGAAAACCTTCGGCGGCATCGACGTCCTCGTCTCGAACGCCAGCGCGCTCACGATGGGCGCTCATGCCGAGGCGTGGGAACAGCTTCTCAAAGTGGACATTCTGGGCGCCGCGAACGCCTTCGAAGCCGCCCGCCCGCATCTCGAAAAATCAGCTGAGGAGCATGGCGACGCGTCGGCCGTCTTCATCTCGTCGGTCTCCGCTGCCGAGACGCAGAACGCGCAAGCCTATGGCGCGATCAAGGCGGCCCTCATCCACTACGCCAAGGGCCTCGCGCGCGAGACGGCCAAGAAGAACATCCGCGTTAACGTCGTGTCCCCGGGAACCGTGTACTTTAAGGGCGGCGTTTGGCATCTCATGGAACAGCACGCAACCGAACGCTACAACGCCGCGTTAAAGGCGAACCCAACCGGACGCATGGGAACCCCGCAAGAAATCGCCAACGCCGCCGTAGTCCTGGCAAGCCCCGTATCGTCGTTCACGACGGGCGCAAACTGGGTGGTGGACGGGGCGATCACCCAACGCGTGAATTTCTGATAGATTTGATTCGGTTGGGGCACGCGTACTCTCTTGAGGAGGAGCTCTAATGAATCCGTATCTGTTCTGGAGTTGCGTCGCGATAGCGACGGTCACGGCATGCGCCACGGCCCGCGCCGACGACGCAAACACGATCCCGGCCGATCAACCGACCGACGTCAACGGTTACGAGATCGCCTGCTCGGGCGTCGGCGATGAGGCGCGCGTCGACCCGCGCTGGCCTGCATTCGCCGTAAAGGTCGAGTTCGCCAATCGCGACGCCGAGTACCTCAGCGACATCGACGTCTCGGTCGCGGACAGCGCCGGTAAGGCGCTCTTCCACGTCCGCTGCGAAACGCCGTGGCTCCTCGCCAAGCTGCCGGCCGGCAAATACACGGTGACCGGCACCTACGAAGGCATCAGCAAGACGGCCAAACTGACGGCACCGGCCGCCGGCCAAGCCCGCGTTGTCGTCCGCTTCCCCGAGATCGCCGGCGACCAATAACCGCCCTTGCAGCCACATCCGCGCGCGTGAGACGTTGGTGCCATATCGGCACCAACGTTGAGCATCGCGCGTCATGACATCCATATCGATCAAGACCAAAGCCGGCCTCGTCGAAGGCACCTGCGATCCGAAATTCTCCGGCGTCCTCGACGCCTTCGTGACCAATTTCGAAGCACGCGGCGAAGTCGGGGCCAGCTGCACAGTCAACCACGCCGGCAAGACGCTGGTCGACCTATGGGGCGGCAAGAAGGCGCCGGACGGCGAACCTTGGGATCGCGACACGATCTCGATCATCTTCTCGTCGACCAAGGGCGCGATGGCGCTCTGCGCCCATATGCTCGCCGACCGCGGCCAACTCGACCTCGACGCACCGATCGTCAAGTACTGGCCTGAGTTCGGCCAGAACGGCAAGGAAGCTGCCACCGTCGCGATGACGCTCGATCACTCCGTCGGCGTGCCGCACGTCCGCGCCGTTCCGAAGGCCGGCGCCTTCTACGATTACGACCACATGGTCGACACGGTTGCGAAAGAGGCCCCGTTCTGGACGCCCGGCACGCGCAACGGCTATCACGCGGTGACGATGTCCTGGACGGTCGGCGAACTCGTCCACCGCGCCGCCAAGAAGCGCATGGGAAAATTCTTCCAGGATGAAGTGGCCAAACCTTTGGGTTTGGAATTCTGGATCGGCCTACCGGAGGAACAAGAGCGCCGCGTCGCGCCGATGCTCCAGGCCGTGCCCACCGCCGAAACGATGGAATCGCGCTTCTTCAAGAAAGCGATGGGCGACCCGTCGTCGGCGTCGCACTTCTTCCTGCGCGACTTCATGGCCTTCAACGCCAACGCACGCGAAGGCCACGCCGCTGAAATCGGCGCCGCCAACGGCATCACGAACGCGCGCAACCTCGCCGGCATGTACGCCGCGCTCGCCAACGGCGGCAGCCTGAATGGCGTGCGCCTGGTCGGCCCCGACACGCTCGCCCGCATGGGACGCGTCGCTATGGCGACCCACGAAGACGGCACGCTGGTGATCCCGACGCGCTTTGCCCTGGGCTACATGAAGTCGATGGACAACCGCCACCTGCCGGCCGTCGACAGCGCAAGCTGCCTTCTCTCCGACTCGGCCTTCGGCCATGTCGGCGCCGGCGGCTCGATCGGGTTCGCCGATCCGGAAGCCAAGCTGGCCTTCGGCTACACGATGAACCAAATGGGCTTAGGCCTGCTGCTCAACGACCGTGGCCAAAGCCTGGTCGACGCAACATACAAAGCCCTCGGCTACCGCTCGAACGCCAGCGGCGTCTGGACGACGTGAGCCTCAACTGAAATAGCCGGCCGGCGCCCGTGCGCTCGGACGCCCGGTCGTGAAATGCAAATAGGCGTACGACAGGAACGCCGCGCAGACGATGCCACCCATGACGCCGATCACCGACGCCAAATTGTCGATCGTCGATTGCGCGACCGGATCGGCGTCGAGATCGAAGCTGATCGTGCGGAGGACCACCACAATCGCGGTGAAAGGCAGAACGGCCGCGACATAGCCCCAGAAAAGCGGCCACCAATATCCGGCGGTTAGGCGCCAGGAGGCCCTGAACGTCAACTCCCAGTCGGCGACCGCACTCGCTGCAAACGCCAACTGACACCGCGCGATCGCGGCCAAAATCACAAGAGTCGCAGCCGAGGAATAGCCCTCAATCCACCGGCCGTCATCGATAAGACCGCCGTTGTAGGGCGCCATCGCGACCAGAACCACGACGGTCACCAAGATCGGGACCAAGATGAAGACCAGGCTGCGCCATGCATACGCAGCGATGATGTCGGTGCGCTCAGGCCAAATGCGATCCATCGGTTCGCCGAGTATGATCCAGCGATGCCAAGCAATGCTGGTGCTGATCGAGGCCGCGATCATCACCGCGCCCTCACCCAGCGCCGACACAAGTGCGCGCGGAGGCATCCGCTCAAACCCGCTCCGACCGTCGATGCTCCGCTCCAAAAGTTCCGGCACGCCCAAGACGAAGACGGCGCCGGCCGCGAGCCAAATCACGACGAAATACAAAAGCCGGTGGAACCGCGCGAACAAGGCCCAGTAAGCCGCTCGCACGGCGCCAAACGTGTTGAACGCGGGACTGTCAGTCATCCTGGCCGTCTCTCAACTGAATTCCGCCGCGATGTTTTCCACGCGCCGGCCGCGGCCGCCAACGCCGGGAATTTCGGCACCTCACCCGCCATCGTTTGCTTTGCTCAGAAACCTGTACGCGTAGGACAGGAAGCTCGCCTGGACAACCGCCGTGAGCACGAACAACAGAAGCGAAAGCGTCAACATAGCCAGCAACGACGCGACATTCCCGGACATCGAAGGCATGGCCTCGATGAAACCGTTGAACACGACGTTGGCAAAGAACACCGGCCCCGACGCCAGCACGCTGCCCGCGAGAATGCGCCACGCATTGCCGCGCGACATGTGCCATGCCCGCCCCATCGTGACATGATAGTCGCCGACCGCGCCCGCGGGCAGGATCAGGCTAAGTCGTCCAACCGTCACCAGCGCCGCAACGATCCCACCGATGACAAACGCGACGGTGATCCACCATCTGACGTCCTCGCTCAGCGGTAACCCACGCGTCAGCGTCACGGGCAGCAGCGCGCACACCACGCCGATCGACACGCCCAGCGAACCCAAAAGGAGACTGCGCGCGAAATAAAGAAGTGCGGCGCGCGTCGCACCAGCGCGCGTGGCGCGCGGCGCAAGATCTCGCACGATCATCCGATGCCAGCGAACGATGATAACAAAGAGCCCGATGAACACCATCAGCATGGCCAGCGACGTGTAGGCCGCCACACGCTCCCCGGCCGGCAGCTCAAGGAAGGCGGCGCCGCGCCGTTCGTCGCTGAGGATCAACTGAACCGCCGCGAAGCTCAAGACGAGCGCGATCGTTGCGGCGGTCGCCGTCCCGCGGGACAGTGCCCCCAGCGCGTCCGCATGCTCTCTCACTGATCGATAAGTGTCCCGAACGATCGCCCACACGGGCAGTTTCTTCGTGGTCATTCCGCCGCCGCCAAATCAGCGCCGATACTGACAGCGATCCGGATAAGAGAACATCAGGCTTTCGCTTCGCGTGGCACGGATAACCATCCGGCGCGTACGCTGATCCCCTAAACTTTTGTAAGGCGGGTGACGATTTTGTGCCTTTCACCACCTTGCCAAAGCCCCATTTGTTGGCTGAAACAGCGCCCGAGGGCAGGGGGTAGAGCGGCCCCCGACACACCGCTCGATTGAGGGTACTAAAGATGCGCCACACCATGCTGTCACTGTCCGCCGTCGCCGCCATGGCCGCGTTTGCCGCGCAAACCGCGATCGCCGCACCCGGCGACACAACCCGCGTCGTCCCGACGTCGACCCAACAGCTGCAACTGTCGTTCGCCGACGTCGTGAAGAAAACCGCGCCCGCGGTCGTGAACATCTATTCCAAGCGCAAGGTCCGCAATCCGCTGCTCGACGATCCGTTCTTCGGCCGCTTCTTCGGCGAGCGTATGGGCCGCGACCGCACGACCAGCGCCCTGGGCTCCGGCGTCATCGTGCGCGCCGACGGCATCGTCGTCACCAATCACCACGTCGTCGATGACGCTGACGAGATCGTCGTCGCGCTCGCCGACCGCCGCGAGTTCGAGGCCAAAGTTCTCCTCGCCGATGAACGCACCGACATCGCGGTCCTGCGCATCAACACCGGCGGCAAACCGCTGCCCACGCTCGCCTTCCACGACAGCGACGACGCCGAGGTCGGCGACATCGTCCTCGCGATCGGCAACCCCTTCGGCGTCGGTCAAACGGTGACCAGCGGCATCATCTCCGCCCTCGCGCGCACGCAGGCCGGCATTTCCGACTTCGGCTTCTTCATCCAGACCGACGCCGCCATCAACCCCGGCAACTCCGGCGGCGCGTTGGTGACGGTGAACGGCCAGCTTATCGGCATTAACTCCGCGATCTACTCACGCAGCGGCGGCAGCATCGGTATCGGCTTCGCAATCCCCGCCAACATGGTCAAGACCGTCGTGACGACGGCCATCGGCGGCGCGAAGTCGATCGCCAGACCCTGGCTCGGCTTCACAGGCCAGACGGTCACGGCAGACATCGCCGGCTCCATCGGCCTCGACCGTCCCGTAGGTCTCCTCGTCAGCGAAGTCTCGCCGGGAAGCCCCGCCGCGCAAGCCGGCATCAAGAGCGGCGACGTCGTGACCAAGGTCGACGACTTCGAGGTGAACGATCCGCAATCGCTGAACTTCCGCGTCGCGACCAAGGGCGTCGGCAACAGCGTCAACGTCACCTACCTGCGCGACGGCGCACCGCGCACCGCTGCCGTCCGCTTGATCAAAGCGCCGGAGACCACGCCGCGCGACATCTCCGAAATCGACGGCAAGAACCCGCTGCAAGGCGTGAAGGTCGCAAACCTCTCGCCGGCTTTCGCCGAAGAGCTGCAGATCGATGCGACCAGCGGCGTCATGATCACCGAGATGGACCGCCGCTCATTCGCGGCGCGCCTTGGGTTCCGCCCTGGCGACATCATCGTCTCGGTCAACGGCCGCAAGATCACCACCGTCGAGTCGCTGAAATCCGCGCTAAGCGGCAAGGCCAGCGCTTGGGCGGTGACGGTGAATCGCAACGGCCAAACGCTCAAGCTGTCGATTCAACTCTGAGGTCGCACGCCCACGTCGGCCTGTCGTAAGCTGGCGGCATGAGCAACCTCTTCGAAGCCGCCGGCATGGACGAAGGCGCAGGCCCACGCCCGCTCGCCGACCGCCTGCGCCCAAAATCCCTGAAAGACGTCATCGGTCAGGATCACATCTTGGGCCCCGAAGGCCCGGTCGGCCGCATGCTGGCCGCCAAGCGCCTATCGTCCCTTATCCTTTGGGGCCCACCCGGCACCGGCAAGACCACAATCGCGCGCCTGCTCAGCCAGGGCCTCAACCTCCACTTCGAACAGCTCTCGGCAATTTTCTCGGGCGTCGCCGAACTGCGCAAAGTCTTCGACATGGCGCGCGCCCGCCGCGCGCAAGGCAAGTCGACGCTGCTCTTCGTCGACGAAATCCACCGCTTCAACCGCGCACAACAGGACTCGTTCCTGCCGGTGATGGAAGACGGCACTGTCATCCTCGTCGGCGCGACGACGGAGAACCCAAGCTTCGAACTCAACGCCGCCGTCCTCTCCCGCGCGCAGGTTTTGGTTCTGAACCGCCTCACCGCCGACCACCTGGAACAACTGCTGCAGCGCGCCGAGAACCACACCGGCGACAAGCTCCCCCTCGAACCCGACGCACGCGACGCGTTGAAGGCAATGGCCGACGGCGACGGCCGCTTCATCTTGAACCTCGTCGAAGAAATCTACGCTCTCAAAGCGATCAAGCCGCTCTCAACCGCCGACCTCGCACGCACGGTCCTGAAGCGCGCCCCGATCTACGACAAGGGCAGGGAAGGCCACTACAACCTCATCAGCGCCTTGCACAAATCCGTGCGCGGTTCCGACCCCGACGCAGCCCTCTATTGGCTCGCCCGCATGTTGGCCGGCGGCGAAGACCCTCTCTACATCGCGCGCCGCGTCGTGCGCATGGCCGTTGAAGACATCGGCCTCGCCGACCCGAACGCGCTGGTCCAAACGTTGGCCGCCAAAGAAGCCTTCGATTTCATGGGCTCCCCCGAAGGCGAACTCGCCATAGCGCAAGCGGTGCTCTACGTCGCCATCGCCCCGAAATCGAATGCCGCCTACACAGCCTTCGGCGGCGCAAAGGAAGCCGCGGGCCGCACCGGCTCACTCAGCCCGCCGATGCACATCCTCAACGCACCCACGCGATTGATGAAAGACCTCGGCTACGGCAAAGGCTACGTCTACGACCCCGACACGCCGCAAGGCTTCTCCGGCCAAAACTACTTCCCCGACGACATGCCCCGCGAGCAGTACTACCACCCCACCGACTACGGCCTCGAAGAGAAGATCAAAACCCGCCTCGACCACTGGGCCCAACTGCGCGCCAAGAAGCAAAAGTGAAAACACGCAACACCGCCCGCGCCGTCCTGCTCGACCCCGGCGACCGCGTGCTCCTCTTCGAATTCGTCGTGCCGAAGGAGTACTTCAGCGGCGGGCTGCAGCATTTCTGGGCGACACCCGGCGGTGAGATCGAGCCGAACGAAGACGTCCGCGCCGCCGTCGCGCGCGAGGTCATCGAAGAAACCGGAATCCAAAATTTCGACGTCGGCCCCGAACTCTGGTTCGGCTCGAACCAACTCACCTTCAAGGGCGAGCCCACCAAAACACTCGAACGCTTCTTCGCCGTGCGCAGCCCGACCGCCGATCTCGGCCCAACCAACTGGACCGCCATCGAAAAGCAGATCATGCGCACCCATAGGTGGTGGACGGTGCCCGAACTCCTCGCGGCTCAGGAGACGATCTTCCCACCCCGGCTTGGTTACTGGGTCGACCGATACCTGAAACACGGCACGAAAGGCCCCGAAGAGATCCCTCTTTGAAGCCAAACCCAGGGCATGCGATACCCCGCGCCATGGGCATGATCCTTTCAATAGCACTCGGCGGCGCCATCGGCTCGCTCGGGCGATACGCACTCTCCAGCCAAATCACACACTGGATGGGACCGGGATTCCCGTGGGGCATCCTGATCGTCAACATAGTGGGCTGCTTCATCATGGGTGTGATCGCCGAACTTGCGGCGCTGACGTGGAACATGACGCCTGAAGTGCGCGCGTTCCTGACGACCGGCATCCTCGGCGGCTTCACGACCTTCTCGGCCTTCGCGCTCGACACCGCGGTGCTGACGCAGAAGGGCGACATGACCAACGCGCTCCTCTACGTTGGCGCTTCGGTCGGCGGCTCGCTGATCGCGCTCTTCTTCGGACTCTACGTCGTGAGAGTGCTCACGCCATGACCGCCGTCACCCAACGCAAGATCAAGCCCGACGAAGACGGCCTGCGCCTCGACCGCTGGTTCGCGCGCCACTACCCGCACCTCACCCACGGCCGGCTCGAGAAACTGCTGCGCACAGGCCAAGTGCGCGTCGACGGCGCGCGCGTGAAGGCGAACCACCGCATCGTCGGCGGCGCCACCGTCCGCATCCCGCCGCTCCCCGCGCCGACGCCCGAGCAAGAAAAGAAAGCGGCGCCAACGATCACCGCCAAGGACCGCGCCTTCATCGAAGGCCTCGTCATCCACCGCGACAAGGACGTCATCGTCCTGAACAAACCCGCGGGCCTCGCCGTGCAAGGCGGCACAAATACGGAGCGCCACATCGACGGCCTGTTGCCGGGCCTCGTCGACAAAGGCGACGAACGTCCGCGCCTCGTCCACCGCCTCGATCGCGACACTTCAGGCGTCCTCGTCATCGCCGCCAACGCCCGCGCCGCAGCGTCGCTCGCGCTCGCCTTCCGCGGCCGCGACACGCAAAAAATCTACTGGGCACTCACCAATGGCTTGCCGATCCCGCGCGCCGGCAAGATCGACGCCGCGCTGATCAAGGCCGTCGCCGAAGATGGACGCGAACGCGTCCGCGTCGCCTTCGAAGACGAAGAGGAAGACGTCAAAGCCGCCGTCACGCTCTTCGAAACGATGGACACCGCGACGACGATGGCGTGGCTCGCGCTCATGCCGCTCACCGGCCGCACGCACCAGCTGCGCGCGCACTGCGCGGCGATCGGGGTGCCGATCAGCGGCGACGGCAAGTACGGCGTCGAACCCGCACGCAGCCACGGCGAAATCCCGAACAAGATGATGCTCCACGCGCGCAGCCTGCGCATCCGCCACCCCAAAGGACATTGGCTTTTCGTCAGCGCACCCCTGCCGCCGCACATGGCGAAGGCGTGGGACCTGTTCGGCTTCGACAAAGACGACACCCGCGAACTATTCCAAGAGGAACTCGCGCCAAAGCGGATCAGAGAACCGCGTCCGTCCAAAGACGCCAAGGAAGACCGGCGCGGCAAAGTACACGGCACAAAGAGGAAGGGCCGGCGCTAGGGGAGGGGACTGATGGCTAAGAAAAGCAAACAACCGGCGGCGCCGGAACGGCCGCCGTTCATCCGCCACTGGACGGAGATCGAACGCCTCGAACCGTTCCTGCATCCGCACACGCACGAACCGATGGTGCGTCCCGCCCCGTTCTCGATGGTGTTCGAACTGCGCCGCCTCGGCATCCGCCACGACACCATCATGCCCGGCTGGCGCTCGTCGCAACCGCACGCCGAGCGCGATGAAGAAGAACTGATCTTCGTCCTCGAAGGCACGCCCGACCTCTGGGTCGACGGCTACACGTACCGCCTGAAGCCCGACGACACCGCAGGCTGGCCCGGCCGCGACGGCCAAGCCCACTGCCTCATCAACAACACCGACAAACCCGTCCGTATACTGACGATCGGCGAGGCGTCGCGTTACAGCTCGCACATCCATTTCCCGCTGACCCGCGAAATGGACGAATGGCTCGAGGAAGATCACAAGCACTGGACCGACGTCCCAAAGCGAAAACTGGGTCCGCACGACGGTTTGCCCGACGCCAAACGCGGCCGCCCCACGCCGAAGACGTGGCAGGCCAAAACCAAACCGTCCTGTGTCGTCGACTGGAAGAAGATCCAAAAGCCGGGCACGCCATACCCGAACGACGACGAACCGATGGCCGACTGGTCGCACCTCACGGTCGCGCTCGGCATCACGCGCATCGGTGCCGGCCACGACTATTTGCCGCCGGGCCGCCGCACGTCCTACCCGCACGCCGAGTTCGACGAAGAAGAATTCGTCTACGTCGTCGAAGGCGAACCGGACGTCTGGATCGACGGCAACCTATTCAGGTTGAAGGCCGGGGACGGCATCGGCTTTCCCGACCGAACAGGCATCTCCCACTGCCTGATCAACAACACTGACAAGCCCGTCCGCCTCATCACAGTCGGCGAAGCCAGCCGCCGTCGCTCAAAGTGCATCTACCCGCTGCACCCCAAGCGAAACAAAGAAATCGGCGAAGGCCTCTGGAAAGACGCGCCGAAGATGAAACTAGGCCCCCACGACGGCCTGTCCGACCTGCGCCGCGAATGGCTGAAGAAGCGCAAGAATAAGGCGCGCAAGTAAACTCGCATGCTGAAACCCGGCATCAAACGCTTCTACAAATCCGTCGACACGCACGAAGACGCGGACGGCTTCGCCATTCGTCTCGACACGCGCCCGATCAAAACCCCAGCCGGCAAACCACTCCGTGCTCCGACGCGAGCGCTCGCCGAAGCCGTCGCCGCAGAATGGCAAGGGCAGGGCGACATGATCCTCCCCGACACCATGCCGCTAACAAAGTCGCTGAACACAACGCTCGACCGCATCGCCCCCAACCGCGAGGCCATCATCGCCGACCTGGCGAATTACGCAGCCTCCGACGTCCTCTGCTACCGCGCTGAATCGCCGATCGAACTTGTCCGCCGCCAGACCGCCGCTTGGGATCCGTGGCTCGACTGGGCCGCCGAACGCCACGGCGCGCGTCTCGTCGCGACGGCCGGGATCACCCACGTCGCCCAACCGCAAGATTCACTAGCCCGCCTTCGTGAAGCAATCGCAGCGCATGATGACCACCGCCTCGTCGCCCTTCACACAGGCGTGACGATCACAGCGTCAGTGATCTTGGGCCTCGCCTTCGCCGCGAAGGCGCTCACGGCCGAAGAAGCGTTCGCCACCGCGCAGATCGAAGAGACTTACCAAGCCGAACTTTGGGGCCTCGACGCCGAAGCCGAAAAAGCGCGCGCCAACCGCCTCGCCGACCTCAAGGCGGCGGAGGCCTATCTCACCCTATTGGCCCGTTAGGCCTTGGGCAGCAGCCGGAACCCGCCGACACAAGCATCGAGTTCCGCTGTGTCGCCGTCGATCTTCGACACGCCGCCGAACACCTGATAGCCGCGCTGACCGTCGGTCACGATCAGCGAGCGGAACGAACGCTCATCACTCGCGGCTTCGAATTCCAACGCCTCAAGTTGCTCGCCGCCCCGCATAATCGCGCTGCGTTTGCTGGCGGTCTGCGTCGCCTTCATAGCCTTCAGCGAAGCATCCCGGATGGCTGTGGCCTCTTTGTTCGGGTCGATGGCGCGCTGATACTGCGCAACGACGACGAAGCACGACGCCGCGTCGTTGCCCGCTTTGAAACTCGTGAAGATGATGTCGTCCGTGGTCCGTTCCTGGCGCGTGGGCGTCCTCGGAAACAACGCCGAAAATCCGTACTCCGGCGATTCGTACTGAAGCCAACCAGCCTGCGCGACCGGCGCCGACGCGAGCGCCGCCGCAAACCCCGCCACCATCATGTGTACGCCACGCACGCCGCCACCTCCGCCAAACCCAAGGGTCAGATGATCGCGCGTGCCCACCCAGGTCAAGCGCCGGCCCCTTTGGCGGCTTTGTGCGCAGCTACGTCCAGGCCGGGTCTCACCGCGCGGTTGCGCACCCCCCCAAACTGTGCAGATTTGCGCCCAGACTCGAAGCCCCGGGAAGGGGTTAGCGACCGCCAGGGGCAATGGGCCGATGCACGACATTATCCGCGAACTCGAACGCCGCCGCGAAGCGGCCTACCAGGGGGGCGGGCAGAAGCGCATCGAGGCCCAGCACGCCCGCGGAAAACTAACCGCCCGCGAACGCCTGGAAATCCTCCTGGACGAGGGCAGCTTCGAAGAATTCGACACCTTCGTCGAACACCGCTCGACCGACTTCGGCATGGAGAACACCCGCGTCCCCGGCGACGGCGTGGTCACCGGCTGGGGCACCATCAACGGCCGTCTGGTCTACCTGTTCGTGAAGGACTTCACCGTCTTCGGCGGCTCGCTCTCCGCCGCCCACGCGCAAAAGATCGTCAAGATCCAGGACATGGCGCTGCGCAACGGCGCACCGGTCATCGGCGTCTTCGACGCAGGCGGCGCGCGCATCCAGGAAGGCGTCGACGCACTCGCCGGCTACGGCGAAGTCTTCGCCCGCAACGTGCTGTCGTCCGGCGTCATTCCGCAGATCAGCGTGATCATGGGCCCCTGCGCGGGCGGCGACGTCTATTCGCCCGCGATGACCGACTTCATCTTCATGGTCCGCGACACCAGCTACATGTTCGTGACCGGCCCCGACGTCGTGAAGACGGTGACGAACGAAGTCGTCTCCGCCGAAGAACTCGGCGGCGCAAAAGTCCACACGACAAAATCCTCGATCGCGGACGGCGCTTACGAAAACGACGTCGAATGCTTGATGCAGATGCGCCGCCTGGTCGACTTCCTGCCGTCATCCAATCGCGAACCCGCGCCGCGCTGGCCGACCTTCCAGGAGATCGAAGGCGACGACATCTCGCTCGACACGCTGGTCCCGCCGAACCCCAACAAACCGTATGACATGAAGGAACTGATCCTGAAGGTCGCCGACGAGGGCGACTTCTTCGAGATCCAGGAAAACTTCGCAAAGAACATCATCACCGGCTTCGGCCGCATCGAAGGCGCCACAGTCGGCTTCGTCGCCAACCAACCGATGGTGCTCGCCGGCGTGCTCGACAGCGACGCCAGCCGTAAAGCTGCACGTTTCGTCCGTTTCTGCGACTGCTTCAACATACCATTGGTCACATTCGTCGATGTTCCAGGCTTCTTGCCCGGCACCGCGCAAGAATACGGCGGCCTGATCAAACACGGCGCCAAACTCCTCTTCGCCTTCACCGAAGCAACAGTTCCAAAAATCACCTGCATCACGCGCAAAGCCTTCGGCGGCGCCTACGACGTCATGGCCTCCAAACACATGCGCGCCGACATCAACTACGCCTGGCCAACAGCCCAGATCGCGGTGATGGGCGCCAAAGGCGCCGTCGAGATCATCTTCCGCGCCGACATCAACGACCCCGCGAAAATCGCCGAACGCACCAAAGAATACGAAGACCGCTTCCTAAACCCATTCGTCGCCGCCCAGCGCGGCTACATCGATGAAGTCATCATGCCCCACGGCACCCGCCGCCGCATCGCCCGCGGCCTACGCTCCCTGCGCAACAAGCGCGTCGAGATGCCCTGGAAAAAACACGACAACATTCCGCTCTAAAGGGGACGACGAATGAACACGTTGAAAACGAGCCTGATCGCAGGCGCCGCCGCCATCGCACTGGCCGCCTGCGCAGGCATCGACACATCGACCGGCCCCGTGCCCAGCGGCCATCCGCCGACGAAGGCGGAGATCGACGGCGCGGACTTCGCGTCGCGCACAAAAATCCTGGCCGACGACGCCTTCGAAGGCCGCGGCCCCGGCACGGCGAAGGGCGAGGCCGCCGCGGACTGGATCGCCGACGAGATGAAGCGCCTCGGCCTCAAACCCGGCGTGAACGGCGGCTATTTCCAAGACGTACCCGCCGCATCGATCACGCTCGACCCCGCAAAATCGTCGTTCGAGATCACCGGCCCCGACGGCGCCAAGCAACTGAAGTTCGCCGACGAAGTCGCCTTCTGGAGCCCGCGCTTCGACAAGGCGGAACAGAAGGTCGAAAACTCGGACCTCGTCTTCGTCGGCTACGGCGTCACCGCGCCGTCCGAGAAATGGGACGACTTCAAAGGCATCGACGTGAAGGGCAAGACGATCGTCCTGCTCATCAACGACCCGGGGTTCATCACCCGCGACAAGAAAATGTTCAACGGCAAGGCCATGACCTACTACGGCCGCTGGACCTACAAGTTCGAAGAGGCAGCGCGCCGCGGCGCCGCCGCCGTCATCATCGTCCACGAAACCGAACCCGCCGCCTACGGCTGGCAAGTCGTGCGCAACTCGAACCAAGGCGCGAAATATTACCTCGACAAGCCGAACGGCAACGCCGACCTCGCCACTGTCCATTCTTGGATCACGACCGAAGTCGCGAAAGACCTCTTCGCCCGCGCCGGCCTCAACTACGACAAGCTGCGCCTCGCCGCGAACAAGCGCGGTTTCAAAGCCGTGCCGATGAAGGGCTTGAAGCTCAACGCCACCACCAACTCCGCCGTCGCACGCCTGAAGACGCGCAACGTCATCGGCGTCGTCGAAGGCGCCGAGAAGCCCGACGAATACGTCCTCTACACCGCCCACTGGGACCACCTCGGCGTGAAGCCGACGGTCCCCGGTCCCGACAAGATCCACAACGGCGCCCTCGACAACGCCAGCGGCTGCGCCGCGATCCTCGAAATCGCCGAAGCCTTTGCGAAGGGTCCAAAGCCCCCGCGCCGCTCAGTGATGTTCGCGTTCGTGACGCTGGAAGAGCAGGGGCTTCTAGGCTCCGAATTCCTCGCCAAATACCCGCCGGTACCGCTGAACAAGATCGTCGCCGGCCTGAACTTCGACGGCGTCGGCGCCGCACCGCCCGCACGCGACATGACGGTCGTGGGCTCCGGCGCATCGCAGCTCGAAGACATCCTCGCGATGGAGTTGAAAAAGCAGGATCGCGTCGTCGCCCCCGATCCCGAACCCGAAAAGGGCTCGTTCTACCGCTCGGACCACATCTCGCTCGCTAAGGTCGGCGTGCCGATGCTCTACGCCGGCGGCGGCATCGACCTGCGCGAAGGCGGCAAGGAAGCGGGCATGGCGCTACGCGACGACTACCGCGCCAACCGCTATCATCAGCCGTCCGACGAATACAAAGCCGATTGGGACCTGCGCGGCCCGGTCGAAACCATGCAAGTGCTCTATCAAGTGGGCAGCGACATCGCAAACTCCAGCGACTGGCCCACCTGGTACAAGAACAACGAATTCTATTCCGTCCGCCAAAAGAGCCTGAAGAGCGCGCGATGACTCTCTCGGCGCACAATCTCCCCCTCCCCCTTGCGGGGAGGGGCAGGGGTGGGGGTACCGCGGCGTCTGAACCGCACACACCCATCCTGCAAGCCCAACGCTGCAAACCCGCAGCGACCCCCACCCCTACCCCTCCCCGCAAGGGGGAAGGGGCGAGCCCCTGCCGCGAGAGCTAATGTTCAAAAAAATCCTCATCGCCAATCGCGGCGAGATCGCCTGCCGGGTCATCAAGACGGCACGCAAGATGGGCATCAAGACGGTCGCGGTTTATTCCGAGGCCGACGCCACGGCGCTGCACGCCGAAATGGCGGACGAGCGCGTGTTCATCGGCCCGGCCGCGTCCGCGCAGTCGTATCTGTCGATCGAGAAAATCGTCGACGCAGCCAAGCAAACGGGCGCGGAGGCCGTCCACCCCGGCTACGGCTTCCTCTCCGAGCGCGAGACGTTTGCCGAAGCGCTGAGGCAAGCGAAGATCGCCTTCATCGGCCCGAACGTGCACGCGATCGCGGCGATGGGCGATAAGATCGAGTCGAAGAAACTGGCCGCGAAGGCAAAGGTCTCCTGCGTCCCCGGCTTCATCGGCGAAATCCACGACCTGAAAGAGGCGGCGAAAATCGCCGGCGAAATCGGCTATCCCGTGATGGTCAAGGCCTCGGCCGGCGGCGGCGGCAAGGGCCTGCGCATCGTCTGGGCCGAGAACGAACTTGCACAAGCGATCCAATCCTCGCAGCACGAAGCGAAGGCCTCGTTCGGCGACGACCGCCTCTTCATCGAAAAATACATCACCGAACCGCGCCACATCGAAATCCAGGTTCTCGGCGACAAGCACGGCAACGTGATCCATCTGGGTGAGCGCGAGTGCTCCATCCAACGCCGCCATCAGAAGGTCATCGAAGAAGCCCCATCGCCCTTCCTCGACGAAAAGACACGCGCCGCGATGGGCGCCCAAGCCGTCGCGCTGGCCAAGGCCGTGCAATACGAAAGCGCCGGCACCGTCGAATTCATCGTCGACAAGGACCGCAATTTCTACTTCCTCGAGATGAACACGCGCCTGCAGGTCGAACACCCCGTAACCGAACTCGTCACCGGCCTCGACCTCGTGGAGCAGATGATCCGCGTCGCCGCCGGCGAGAAGCTGTCAATCAAGCAAGAAGACGTGAAGCTTAAAGGCTGGGCCGTCGAATCCCGCATCTACGCGGAAGATCCTTACCGCAACTTCCTGCCCTCGACCGGCCGCCTCGTGCGCTATCGCCCGCCAGCGGAGAGCATCACCAACGGCCGCACGATCCGCAACGACACCGGCGTCTACGAAGGCGGCGAGATCTCGATCTTCTACGACCCGATGATCGCCAAACTTTGCACGCACGCCGCGACGCGCGAGCAGGCGATCGACCTCATGTCCGACGCGCTGGACCATTTCGGCATCGACGGCATCGCGCACAACATCCCGTTCCTGCAGGCGGTGATGACGCACCCGCGCTTCCGCGCCGGAAAGCTGTCGACCAACTTCATCGCCGACGAGTTCAAAGGCGGCTTCCACGGCGCCGACCTGACGGCGGAGCTGAAGGACCGCATGTCCGCCGCCGCCGTCTTCATGCAGCTGCGCGAAGAAGAACGCCGCCGTAAAATCTCCGGTCAGCTGAACGGCACAACGGCGGTGTCGAAGGAATGGACCGTCACGCTCAACAGCGCCGACGTCTACGCCGCGCGCACGATGACGGAGGGCCGCGACGTCGTCGCCGTCCGCCTCGGCGACGGCAAGGCCTCGCGCATGATCGAAGTCGAAAGCACCTGGCGCCCGGGCGAACCGGTGTTCTTAGGCGAAGTCGCGGGGCATCCCGTCGCGATGCAGGTCAAGCGCAAGTCCGATACCTACGCGCTCGTCCACCGCGGCGCCAGCGCGGCAATCACCGTGCGCCGCCCGCGCATCGCGGCGCTATCGACCTACATGCTCTTCAAAGCGCCGCCCGACACGTCGAAGCTGCTGCTCTGCCCCATGCCCGGCCTCGTCGTCTCGATCGCCGCGACAGTGGGGCAGGAGGTCAAAGCCGGTGAACCGCTGGCCGTCGTCGAAGCCATGAAGATGGAAAACGTCCTGCGCGCCGAACGCGACGGCGTCATCAAACGCATCGCCGCCAAACCCGGGGACAGCTTACCGGTCGACGCCGTGATCCTGGAGTTCGAATAGGGGCCTACCCCGCCGCCAACCCGGCCAACGCCTGCCGCGTGGCGAGCAACGACTGCCCCGCGACCATCCCCTTCCAGTCGTCCGCGTCGCCATAGAACGCATCGCGGATCTGCTTCTTGATCGGTACGGCGTCCGCCGACCGCACATCGCCATACGCATGCAGCCAGTTGTCCGCGCGCAACGCCTGCAGCACGACCATCGTCTCGACCGTGCCGATCTCCAGCGCCATGCCCGTCACCTCCGCGTGCGGCAACAGCCCGGCCGCCGCCGAAAGTCCGTCCCCCGACACATCCGCCGACGTCGAGTTGCCGGAGGCAGGCGACGTCACCGCCCCGCCATACCACCGCGCCGCGCGGACGAACTGGTCGCTCTCGCGCGCCACGGGAATGATCTGCTCGCCATACCCCCACGGCCCCAGCCCCGTGTGATAGTCGATGATGCCCACACGACGTGCGCCGCCCAAATACGAGCGGAAGATCTGCGTCTGCGTCCGGCGCGACCACGTCGGCTCCGTGCCGCCATAGAACAGCCCCTTCGGATGCGTGTACTGACCGCCGCTCACCGCCGCCTGCATCGCGACCATCCCGTGCGTCTGCACCCATTGCATCAGCGCGCCCAGCGTCCGCTGCTGCGACGCCGCCGTCCATTCCTCCGGACACATCAGCTCGTGCAGCTCAGCGTAACCGGCGTTGCGGGGCAGGGGCTTCTCGAAGTCGATCCAATTGCGGTTGAGATCGACGTTCTCATGCGTCACGCGCCTGTTCCACGCAAAGCCGTACGGGTTCATGGCATGGATCATCAGAACGCCGACCCCGGCCGGCACGCGCGCCAACTCGCCGCGCCTAAGCCAATCAACCTGCGCCCCCGACCCGCAATACCCCTCAACCCCATGCGTGCCGGAAATCATGACGAGTACGCGCCCCGCTTCCCGCGGACC
>JAEUMM010000301.1 GCA_016792645.1 Alphaproteobacteria bacterium
GGCATCAAGCTCGGTGCCGAAGTAAACGCCTTCCTTCAGATCCGGTTTGCCCGAGGTCAGTTCACCGCCCACCGGAAAGAACCCGCGCCACGCCCGCCCGCCGCGCGCCATGGCGATCGTCATCTTCTCTTCAGGCGGCAACGCAAAGAATGCACGGCTCGCACGATCCAACCGCGCCACGACGTCCGCATCGACGCCGTGCCCCGCGATGCAAAAGAAGCCCGTGTCGCGGCACGCCCGCTCGATCGCGCGGGCAACACCGTCGCCGCGCCGCCCACCCTCAAGCAGCGGCGCAATATCGATCACCGGCAATGAGCGTAAGGTGTTGACCATCGAAAACTCTCACCGTTCCTATTGACGATAGCACATGTGATTAAACCTGTTTACACGACCAAATACATAGAGTATATGGTATTTGAGAATGACCCGAAACGACACCGACAGAGAGGAGCAAACGATCATGACGACGCCTTGCGCACCTCAAGCCACGCGCCTCTGTCGAATGTGTATGAGCCCGGCCCCGAACGGCCGGCCCGGCGCCCATCGCGCCGCTCATGCAGTGTCTTGAAACCGCGCGATCCTTCGCGCCGACCAAAACGGGTTCCAAAAGTCCATGTCTGAAGCCTTTGTCATCGAAGTCCGCGGCCAAGCCGCCGGCGCCGTATTTCGCGAGCGCAGCGGCTATCGCTTCGTCGCCGTCGATCCGACCTTCGCCCCGCTTGAGGGCAAGACTTTCGCGTCTGTCGTGCAGGCCGAAAACTCCGCGACGCGCCTTGCGCCGCCGCGGGGACGTTTGTTGCGCCCTTCGTTCTAGCGCGCAACGACCTCTGTCCCGCGGCGCCGACGCCGGCGGGAGCCGTTCATGCGTTCCTCCCTAAACTTGGGGGCCTGGTGTCAAAACCGGGCCCTCATCTTTTCTAGACCAGCGCCGCGTGCTGCGTGCGCGTCCGTGTAAACGACATGCGGCAGCTGAGCCCCTCGGGCCGATAGTCGAGCGTCACCTCGCCATTTTGCTCGCTGTCCACCGCCGAACTCACGATCCGCGTGCCGAACCCGCGCCGCGTCGGCGGCGTCACCGGCGGCCCGTCGCGTTCGATCCACGCGAACGTCACGCGCTCCGTTTCCCCTTCGAGGTGGCTCTCCCAACGAATCGACACCTGCCCGTCATGATTGGAGAGCGCGCCATACTTGGCCGCATTCGTCGCAAGCTCGTTACAGGCCAAGGCGATGCCGCCGATGGTTTGCTCCTTCAAAAGCAGCCGCGGCCCTTCGATGAAAATCTTGGACCGCAGTTCGCTGCCGAACGGCGCCAACACGGCCGGCACGACATCGGCCAGATCCACCTCTTGCGCATTCGCCTTCAGCACCAAATCGCCCGCGCTCTGCAACGCGCCGACGCGACGCAGAAACGTCTGCGCAAACGCGTCGACGTCGGCGTTGTCCTTCGGCTTGGCGGCGTTCACGAGCGCGCGGATCACGGCGATGAAATTCGTCAACCGGTGGCGCAAATCGCCCAACAGCAGCTCTCGCCGTTCTTGGGCGGTCTTGCGCTCCGTCACATCCCTCAAGGAAGCGACGATCTCCTCGACCTTACCGTCCGCGTCCAGCAACGGTACCGTGCGCACCGAGAACCAGCGCCAATCGTTGCTTGCCGCTTCGCGAATCCGAACCTCGACCGCATCCGCAAGCGAGACCTTTTCGCGGTCGTCGGGATGGACGGCGTCCAGCCATTTCATGCCGCTGTAGCTCGGCCACTTCATGCCGGAGAGCGCTTCCCAGCCCGGCTGCGGCTCGCGGCAGGCGCCCGCCGGATCAAAGACGCTGACAATGTTCGTCGAGGCCTGAACCAAGGCGCGATAGCGGTACTCGTTCCGGCGCGATTGCCAGAACAGATTCCGCAGCATCACCGCAAGGACCAGCTGCAACGACGCCGACACCGCAAACAGCGCGGCGCTCGCAGCCCCCGACACGGACACCCCAGGCACATCGCCGGCATGCGAGAAGACGAAGAGCCCGGCAAGCATGGACAAGACCAGCGTGAAAATTCCGGGCCAGAAACCGCCGACAAGCCCTGCAATGGCGATGGCCGGAAAATAGGTCGCGAACGGAACGACGTCTGGAACCCAAATGCCGATCACGGCCCGGATCAATGTCGCGGTGCCGAAGCAAAGCCCGACCAACGCCCACTGCGTTACGCCGTCGAGGGCCGGCGAAGCGCCGCGGCCATGCAGCGCCGGCGAGAGGAAAGAAACGGTCGACCTTATGGCGCGAACTAAGTTACCCACGGAGGTTCCGGCAAAGCGACGACAAGGTCCATGACGTCTTTTAAATACCACCTTGCGCGCCACGCATAGACCGCGCGAGCGATCTAAACCGCTGAGCGGTAACGCGCGCAACCTGTCGCGCTAGACTCCGGCAAGAAGAGTGATTCGTATGCGTCCGGGGTTCCCATGACATCCTTAATCCGCGCCGTCGTTCTTGTTGCACTGACGGCGTCGCTCGCCGCCTGCGGTGGTGGCCCCGAGAAGTCCTTTCCTACAAAGATGCCGTCGGCGCCGGTCGCCACCGGTTCCCCGGCGGAGCGCTGGGAGACCCTGGCCGATCTGCCGTGGCCGCAGGGCGGCCAGACCACCTACAAGACCTATGAAGACAGCCGCCGCATTTTCTGGAAGCAGATCTATCCCAAAGGCGGGACGGAACTGTACTGCGCCGTGACATTCGACGGCGCTCGCAAGAACCCGCTGAACCAAGCGCTGTCGGTCGAACACGTCTTCCCCGCCGACGCGATCGCCGAGAACGAGCCGGGCTGCACCAACCGCACCTGCGCTGCCCCGCGTGCGCAACGCGCCATGGCCGATCTGCAGAACCTCTGGCCCGCCCTCCAGCGCGTGAACTCCAGTCGCAGCAACTTGCGCTATGGCGAGATTCCGGGCGAGGACGCGCGCCGCTATGGCGAGTTCTGCCCCGACTACGAACGCGGCAGCGGCGCGAAGGCGATCGTCGAACCGCGCGACGACATCAAGGGCGACCTCGCCCGCACGATCGTCTACATGCACTTCGTCTACGGCCTGCCGCTCGAGAAGGCTGTCGCCGACAAGGGCCTGCTCCTCGATTGGATGTCGATGGATCCTCCGGACGCGGAGGAATTGCGCCGCAACGCGCTCATCGACCGCCTGCAAGGAACGCCCAACCCGCTTCTTCAGGAAGCGTTCATGGGTTTGTGAGAGGACGTGACCTCGCAGAGACAGCGACGCCTTTAACGCTCCCATGTGACGGAGCGCGCAGGCTTCCCGCTGCGGCACCTCATCCCGATTAACTGATTCGCAAGCAAGTAGTGCGAAAGGTTAACCGCGCGTTCACCTCCTCAGCGGGGGGAAGAAGGCGAAACTGAGGAGACATGCATGAAAACAAGAATCACATTGCTTGCGACGACGGCGCTCGCCGCGCTGGCTCTGGCTGCTCCCGCGAATGCGGCCGGCAGCTGGTATGTCAGCCTGACGGGTGGTGGTAACTGGCAGAACGACGAAGACTTCTTCGCAACGGCCGCCGGTGACACGTTCACCTTCGACAGCAACAGCGACACGGGCTTCGTGATCGCGGGCGCTGTTGGCTACAATCTGACCAGCGTTGCGCCGGGCCTTCGTGTCGAAGCGGAAGTGTCTTACCGCCAAAACTCGAATGACGGCACATGGCTCACGTCGACGGGTCTTACCTCCAGCGGACCGCTGGACTTTGACCATCAGGCGACAGCCGTGATGGCCAACGTTTGGTACGACTTCGACATCGGCGGCTTCCGTCCCTATCTCGGCGGCGGCATCGGCTGGGCCGACGTAGAACTCGACGGCACGTTTGTCGGCGGGACTCTACCCACGCTCGACGTCAGCGATGACGGCTTCGCTTGGCAATTGGGCGCCGGCGTGAACTTCCAAGTCTCGCCGAACGTCCAGCTCGGCGTCGGCTACCGCTACTTCCAAGCACCGGAAGTCACGGTATTTGCGCCGTTTGGCCCCAACGCGTCGTCGGGTGAAGTCGAATACGAAAGCCATGCCGCGGTCCTCTCGCTGACCTTCGGCATGTAATAAGAAAAACAAGAAGCGACCACACGGAAGGCCGCCTTCGAACGCATGTCGAAGGCGGCTTTTTTCTGCCTAGTCGGTCGCGGCCAGCAGCGCCGCCAAATAGTCCTGCCACAACACCGCCCAGGTGTGCGAACCGTGTCCCCGCGTCGCCTCGCTTGCGGGAAGCAGCACGAACGTCCCCCGATCGATCCGCCGCGCCTCGCGCTCCGCGATGCCGAGCTCCGGCGGATTGATGAAATCGTCCGCTGAATTGATCCACATGACCTCGGCCTTGATCGTCTCGAGCTTCGCCGAAGGATTATAGTTTCGCGACGCCGCCACCTGATAAAGCAGATCGTTCGCGTCCAAGTCGGCGATCCGCTCCGCTATCGTCTGCTCGATATATTTGTCGGCCGCCTCGCGCGTCGGATAGGCGTTCTGCATCTGGATCGGCGCGCTTCCGGCGATGACGAGCAGGCTCACCGCCGTACGCAACGCGCGCTGCGGCTGCGCACTGTAGGCGCCGCCCATCCAGTCCGGATCGAGCGTGATCGCATCCAAAGTCATCTTGCGCCAGGCCCTGTTGCGGCCGGCGATCTCGACCGGCAGGCACGCCAGCGGCATCAGCGCGGCCGCGAAGTCGGGATGCGTCTCGCCCCACACGAACGCGTGCATGCAGCCCATCGACGTCCCCATGATCAGCCGCAGCCGGTCGACGCCCAGCCCCTTCGTCAGCAACTCATGCTGCGCCGCCACCATGTCGTCATAGTCGTAGCGTGGAAACGCCATGCGCAAACCGTCGCTGGGCTTCGATGACTTCCCGTGCCCGACGCCGTCCGGAAGAATGATGTAATACTTCGCCGGATCGAGCAGCCCGCCCTTCGCAAACAAGACGTCCGCGAACTGCGGCCGGAAGAACTGCTGCCCGCTGCCGCCCGTCCCGTGCAGGATCATGACCGCGTTGGTGACGCGCCCGTCCGCGTCCCGCTTCGGCGCACCCAAGGTCGTATAATGCAGCCGAAGCTCCGCCATCGTCTCGCCGGAACGAAACTTGAAGTTACGCGCGGTGTAGTCGCCTTCCTTGGCCTCGTGCGCGGCAGCGCTCGCAATCGCCAGCACCGCGGCCGCCAAGATCAGCAATGAACGCACCATGGCAAATCCTCCAACGCCGCCGCATAATCTCAATGGTCGCAGCACCACCCCTCAACGACTCGAGACCCAAGGAACATCATTCATGAGTTGGCTGGAACCCGTCACGTTACGAGGGCGCAACGCCACGCTCGAACCGCTGGCGCAAAAGCACCTCGCGGGCCTCGTCGAGGCCGTAAACGACGGCGAACTGTGGAAATTATGGTACACGAGCGTCCCCACCCCTGACGGCATGGCGGCGGAGATCGACCGCCGTCTAGGCCTCCAGGCGAACGGCGCGATGTTGCCGTTCACGGTGTTTGACGCGGCAGGAAGATGCGCCGGCATGACGACGTTCATGAACGTCGACCGGGCGTTCAAGCGCGTCGAAATCGGCTCCACCTGGTACGCCAAGCGCGTTCAGCGCACACCGCTCAACACCGAATGCAAACTGATGCTGATGACGCACGCGTTCGAGAAACTGAACTGCATCGCGGTCGAATACCGCACCGGCTTCTTCAACCATCAAAGCCGCCGCGCCATCGAACGCCTCGGCGCCAAACTCGACGGCGTCCTGCGCAATCATCAGCGCTACGCCAACGGCACGCTGCGCGACACCTGCGTCTACTCGATCATCGAAAGCGAATGGCCGACCGTGAAGGCGCACCTAACCTTCCAACTCGAAAAGCCGCGGCCGCCATCCTTACCCGCCGGTTAACGCACGAAAAGGCGCGACGCGCGCGTCACCCTCATAAGCGGAGCATTAAGCGCTACCTGTCTATTTTGGCGGGCAGCAAGGCTTCGAGATTCCGGTGATACCGAACGCCGACGGCACGGAAGCAGAGACCGCGCGCGCAATGCCGGACGCGGAACTGCGCGTGCGCCATCTTGAAACCTCGGCGCGTTACCTGTTCACGAACCTGTTGCCGTTGCCTTTGGTCATTGCAGGCTTCGCGCTCATTCTCGGCCAGTGGTTTCCCGCGCCGCCGTTGATCGCTTGGGCGGCGGTGACCACCGTGACCTGGACGATCACGATCGGGGTCATCCATATGTTCCTGAACGACCCGCGCCGCATAGAGAACGCGACGCGCTGGATCGCCTCGGTCTCCGCAGCTGTCTTTGTCTCGTCTCTCGCCTTCGCGGCGGTGTCGGTGTTGTTTTGGGTCGAGGGCGACCGCCTGAACAACATCCTTCTCTATTGCGTGGTGGCCGCCGGACTCGCCTGCGCCGGCGCCCAATCGGCGCCCAGCGCCCCTGTCTGCATAGCAAACCTCACGCCCTACGCGGCGATCTTCCTCGCGATATCGCTCTTGAACGAACCGTTCCCGATCAACCTCAGCGTCGTCTTCCTGCAAGTGTGCTACATCACGCTCGTTGCGCTCTACGCACGTTCCGTATGGCTCATGTCGGATGACATGTTGCGTTTGCGCATCGAAAAGCGGGAATTGATCGACCGCCTTCAGCATGCCCTCGTCGACGCGACGAACGCCAAGAGAAAGGCCGAAGCGGCCTCGACCGCCAAGTCCGAATTCCTCGCCAACATGAGCCACGAGCTGCGCACGCCGCTCAACGCCATTCTGGGCTTCTCGGAGATCATAAGAGACCGCGTTTTCGGCGACGGCGCTCTCGACCGCTACGCCGACTACGGCGGTCACATCCACTTCAGCGGCCGGCATCTGCTGGGTCTGATCGGCGACATCCTCGACCTCTCGAAGATCGAAGCCGGCAAGCGCGAACTCGACGAGGCCGAACTCGACCTCGCGCAACTCGCCCACGACGCGTTCAGCTTCGTCGAACCGCAAGCGGCGCGCAAAAACCTGGCGCTCACGTTGGAGGTCCGCACCCCGGCGATCGTCCGCGCCGACGAACGCGCATTGCGCCAGGTCGTGGCCAACCTGCTGTCGAACGCCGTCAAGTTCACCCCGGACGGCGGCGGCGTGACGCTGCGCATCGCGCGCGACGATCAAGGCGCCGTCGTGTTGACGGTGACCGATACCGGCATCGGCATCAGAGCCGAAGATATGAAAAAGGTGCTCGAGTCTTTCGGTCAGGCGCGCCACGACATCGCAAACACCGACGAACGCGGCACGGGCCTGGGTCTGCCCATCGTCAAAGGCTTGATCGAACTCCACGGCGGAGCCCTGACGATCGAGAGCACGCCGGGCACGGGCACGACGGTCACCGTGGCGCTGCCGCCGGACCGCGTGATCGACGCGCCGCCGCTGGTCACCGCGGCGTGACGCAAAAAAACGGCGTCCGCAAAGGAACGCCGCTTCGATAACCGTCTCTTCAGGACTTAAGGGTTGACGCCCGGTCCCGGCTGAAGCGACCCATCGGGCAAATCTGTCGACGTCGCGTCGCGCTTCTCGTCGCGCCACTGACGGCGCGTCTTGCACACCTTGCGCGAGCCCAGCCGCGACCCGACCGTCGCCTCTTCCTTGCGGCAAACGATCTCGTCCAGCGGATCCTTCTCGGCGGTTTGAGACGTCGGGGGTGCCGGCGGCGCGCCCGGAGGCGGCGGCGACGCTTCACCCTGCGGCGGCGGAGAGGACGGCGCTGGCGGAGCCGGCGGCGTATCGGACGCGTATGCCGCGCCAGCCAACAAGAAGGCGCCCATTACCGCGAGCGCGGAAACACGTAAACCCTTGATCATTGCGGTCAGTGACTCCTGGAATTGAGCAATAACGATAACAAGAGCGCCGGTCATCCCGTCGCGCAAATGCGGCGAATTCGAGTGGACGGCCACGATAGTGGCCCGTCCGCCGCCCGTCGAGCCTTCCGGCGCGGCCGTTCGCCGCTGACAGGTGCCGTCCCATGTGCTTACGTGGCCGAAATTTGCACGAATCCCGGTGAAAACCATGGCCGACGCCGCCACTTCACAAGAACTTCAACGCTTGCGCGACTCCATAGACAACATCGATGCGGCGCTCATCCACCTTCTCGCGGAACGTTTCAAGTTCACGCAGCAGGTCGGCCAATTGAAGGCCGTCACCGGGCTGCCACCCGCAGATCCCTCGCGCGAAGCCGATCAGATCGCGCGACTGCGCGAACTCGCCACGAAAGCGAAACTCGATCCCGAGTTCGCCGAGAAATTTCTGAACTTCATCATCAAGGAGGTGATCCGTCACCACCTCGCCCACCGCGCAGGAAAAGCATGACGATCACGCCCATCGTCCTGACGATCTCTTGTCCCGACCGCACCGGCCTGGTCGCCGGTGTCACGACTTATCTGGCGGGCAGCAATCACTTCATCGACGAGACACATCAGTTCGGCGACGCGGAAACCGGCCGATTCTTCATGCGCACGGTTTTTCATCCCGCGGCCGGCGAGCCGTGGGACGCCAAGGCGTTTGCCAGAGGATTCGCTCCTATCGCTGAACGTTTCGAATGCGCTTGGGACGCAAGGCTACTGAACGACCGTCCGCGCGCCGTCGTGATGGTGTCGAAATTCGATCATTGCCTCGTCGATCTCATCTACCGCGTGCGCACGGGTTGGCTGGCGATGGAGATCGCCGCCGTCATCTCGAACCACGCGACGCTCAAGACCATCGTCGAACGCGAAGGCATACCCTTCATCCATCAGCCTGTGGATCCCGCGCGCAAAGCGCAAGCAGAGGCCGTGCTGTTCTCGACCATGGAACGCGAACGCGCCGAACTCGTCGTCCTCGCGCGCTACATGCAGGTTCTCACGCCCGAAGCCTGCGGCCGTCTCGCGGGCCGCTGCATCAACATCCACCACTCGTTCCTGCCCGGCTTCAAAGGCGCGAACCCGTATCAGCAAGCCCATACGCGCGGCGTCAAACTCATCGGCGCAACCGCTCACTACGTGACCGAGGATCTGGACGAGGGACCCATCATCGACCAAACGGTCGAGCGCGTGGATCACGCGGCGACCGTCGCCGGCATGGTCCATCTCGGCCAAGACCTTGAGGCGCTAACCCTTGCCCGCGCGCTTAAAGCGCACATCGAGCGCCGTGTGTTCGTCAACGGCCGCAAGACGGTCGTCCTGCGCTAAGCAAAAGCGTATCCGGCAAACACAAGCGACGCGCCGCCCAAGATGAAGAGGCCCAGCGCCGACGGCGCAGGTGGAGGCCGCTGGTCCCACGCGCGTCCCGTCGCCCAATCGATCGCAAAACTCGCGCCGATCACCACGGCCGCCAGCGGCATCGCGGCCAAGGTCGCAAATCCCATCACGTATCGCGTCGCGCGGCGCGCCGACCGGCCTTCCACCGGCAGCGTCCCGCTCACGAACAACGCCGCGCCCAACAGGGCAATGCGCGATACCGTCGTGACGGGCGCTGCAAAGATACTACGGCGCAGCAACGGTGTTTCGACGCGAGGCCGGCGCCATACAGCAAACAGCAAGATCAGCGCCGCAAGCACCGCGTAGACCAACAGCGCCCCCGCAACGACGTCGACGCGAAATTCGCCCAAGCGCCGCACATAGAAGTAGATCATCGCTGCAAAGAGGACCGTTAGAAAAAACACCGGCTGCGCGGCATAGCGAAGTATCGAACCCCACGTCACCTCACGCTGAGACTCACCCGTTTCAAGCTCGCCGACGCGCTCCGCGAAAGCACCGCCGACATCGCCCCACACGTTCGAAATGAGATCGGTCCACAGGAAGACCAAGAGCAGAAAGTTCGCCGTCAGATTCTCCCCGAACAGCGGCGCAGCCCCCAACGCCGCCGTCACCAACACGGCGCCGGCGACGGCGAAGGCCGACTGCAAACACCACAACACGCCGCTCGCAACGCCTTCAAGGCCGTAAGTCTCATCGAGCCGCGGTAAGAAATGCAGCAGCACGATCAGAAAGATCAGCGGCGCATGCGGCTGCAGCGTGGCACCCGACCCGAGCGCCTCATCGACGGCGGGCAGCACAAACTCTACTAACGACGCCGCGGCCGGCGCCAGCAGCGCGACCAGCTGCTCGCAGCCGGCAAGCACACCGGCAACCTCGCCGGTCATCGGCAGCTCAAGCGCGCCGCGCAGCAGCACCGCGACCGACAGCGAACCGGTTAGCCACACCAGCCCACGCACGATAAAGACCATGGACGCCCCCGCGCCTTGCTGCCGCAAGTATCGCCGCTGAATTGTGGGCAGGTCGTGGCGGGCGGATGGATGCCGGACGCACCGACCGGCGCACCCAGACCATCGATCAATCGGCGGTCGAGATCCGCAAATTCCGCCTGCCGCGCGACCTCTGGCGCAGCCACGCCGGCACGCCAAAAACCGCAGAATAGCTTGCGTTTTTCGAGGAATTGTTCTATATTTGTTCGCTCGTCACCTGCTGTCGCGTGACGCCACGTGATGGCAATGTGATGGATACGTGATGGCAGAAACCGCGGAATTCAGCCGATGTGACGGTGTGACGGATCAAAACGACATCGCATTCAAAATTCCTCATATAAATCGGCCCGCAAGCAAGGAGCCACCTGACATGAAGTACCTCCACACCATGCTGCGCGTCGGAAATCTCGACGCGGCGTTGGACTTCTTCGTCAACAAACTCGGCCTCGTCGAATCGCGCCGCATCGCGAACGAGCCTGGCCGCTTCACGCTGGTGTTTCTGCACGCGCCCGAAAGTCCCGAGGCCGAAGTCGAACTGACTCACAACTGGGACGAACACGAATACGGCGGCGGCCGCAATTTCGGGCACCTCGCTTTCGCCGTCGACGACATCTACGAAACCTGCGAGCGCCTGATGAAGGCGGGCGTGACGATCAACCGCCCGCCGCGCGACGGCCGCATGGCCTTCGTCCGCTCGCCCGACAACATCTCGATCGAGTTCCTGCAAAAGGGCAAGGCGCTGGCCCCGAAGGAGCCGTGGACCACGATGCAAAACACGGGCGTCTGGTGAGCGGCACGAAACTCGGCGCGCGCGGGCGCATCATCACGCTCGAAACGCCTGACTATGTCGTCCGCACGCTGGAGGCCGGCGATGCGACCGAGCCCTGGCGCGCCTGGCTGACCGACCCGCAAACCGCGCGCAATTTGAACGCACGTCCCGCCGAAATGAGCGAAGAGACCGTGTCCCGATACGTCGCCTCGTTCAACCGCACGACGTCGCACCTGCTCGGCATCTTTGAGAAGAAAACCGGCAAGCTGATCGGCATTCGCGCCGTCTACGTCGACCTTGGGCGGCGCGAATTCCTGGTCAACGTCCTGATCGGCGAATCCGAAGCCCGCAACAAAGGCGCGCGCACGCAAACCCGCACCGTGATGTACCGCTATTTCTTCGAAGACATGGGGCTCGAAACCGCGCGCTGCACCGCCGTCGCCGATAACGCGCAAATCCTGAAAGTGCTCGAGCAAAACGGCTGGATCCGCGAGCGCACGGAAAAGAAGACGGCCGCGTCGGGCGACGGCTTCATTCAGCTTCACCACTTCCGCCTGCCCCGCAACATCTGGCGCCGCAAAGAAGCCGAGCGCGCGCCAAAGACGAGTTGACCGCCATGCAACCACCCCGCCGCCACGGCACAATCGAACGCCCCGGCTGCAACGTCTTCTACGAAGTCGTCGGCCAAGGGCCGGCCGTCATCTTCGCGCACGGCCTCGGCGGCAATCACATGTCGTGGTTTCAGCAGGTCGTCCACTTCGCCGACCGCTACACCTGCATCGCCATCGCCCATCGCGGCTTCGCGCCGTCCTCGCCCATCGTTGGCGGACCGAACCCAGCGGACTACGCCGGCGATCTCGCGGCCCTGGTCGAACACCTGAACCTCACCGACATGCGCATCGTGGCACAGTCCATGGGCGGCTGGTCTACCGTCGAATACGCACTGACCAAGCCCGCGGGCTTGAAGGCCATCGTCCTCGCCGGAACGACGGGCACGATCGATCCACTCCAGATCGAAGACCCTGAACGCACGCGCATCGCCCAGTGGCTCCAAACCGATTTCGCGAACGTCCCAAAACTCTTCGAACGCGGCATCCATCCGGCCGCTGGCGAACGCATGGCGCGCGAACAACCTGCGATGCATTTGCTCTACCGCCAGATCGACGATCAAAACGCCGCGCTGGACAAGCAGGCCATCGGTGCCCGCTGCTTCGCCCTGCGCACCCGCAAGCCCGAAGAACTTCGCGCCGTCGCCTGCCCGATTCTCTTCATCTCCGGCGACGAAGATGTCGTGATCCCGCCCTTCGCCGCCGACGCCATCGCCCGCGTCGTTCCAGGCAGCCGCGTCGCGCATATCAAGGATGCCGGCCACTCCGCCTATTTCGAACGCCCGCAGCGCTTCAACGAAATCGTCGACAAATTCTTCAAAGGCGTCGGCGCATGACGAACCTCACCGTCTACGGCGCACAGGCCTCAGGCTCGATCGCCGTCGAGGCCGCGCTCACGTTACTGGACATCCCCTACGACCTGATCGAAGGCGCCACCTGGGCCGACGCTTCGGCGCGCGACCGCGTCGCCGGCAGCAACCCGATGCGCCAAATCCCGACCATCATCCACCCGTCTGGCGAGATCATGACCGAAAGCGCGGCCATCCTCATCGATCTCGCCGACCGCCATCCGAAAGCGAAGCTCGCTCCCGCGATCGACGATCCCAAACGGCGCCAATTTCTCCGCTGGATGGTCTACGTCTCCTCGGCGATCTATGCGTTGCATTGGATCAAGCCCGACGTCGGCCGCATCGGCGCCCCGGCATCCGCGCGCGACGCCGTCGTCAACGCCGTCCACGACCGCATCGCCTTCTGCTGGCAAAACATGGACGCGCAACTGACGCCAAGCACATACCTGCTCGGCGACGACCTCACCGTTCTCGACCTCTACGTCACCGTGGTTTCGCGCTTCGGTCCCTGGCGCCCGCGCTTCTATGAGGCCGCACCGAAGATGAGTCCGATCGTCCGCCGCGTCGACCACGACCCGCGCCTCCAAGGCTTTTGGGCCGCCCGCTTCCCTCTCGAACAGGAGACCTAGGCCGCCCGGCGCTTTCTCACCGCCATGGATTCTTCCTCCGCCTCCTGCGAAGGCCCCAAGAATTCCGAGAGCTTCACGCCGTCCTTCTCGCGCGTCTCGCGCAGAAAGAAGCTGATCATCTCGTGAAACCAAACCCGCCGCCCCATGCGGTAGTACCAGCGTATCGCGTGCCGGATCTTCTTGTCCGGATGCCAGATCAGCCGCATCAACGCCCGCGGCCGCGTCTGCGCCACGACCTCGACGAACTTCACCCAAAGGAACACCCGCCAAGGCGGCATGTGCCGCATCGACAAGACCTGATGCTTGTAATCCCACTTGCTCTGATCCGCCTGAATCACGCGCCGGTCCTCGACGAGCCGATAGTACGGCGTCCACCGATGCGGCGTCGCATAAAGCGCAATGATCTGATCCGGATCGTACGAAATCAGCTGCCGCAGCCCGCGCCAGAAATCTTTGTCCGTCTGCTCGTCGAACCCCGCCACCCACGTCGCCAGCGAAAGGATGCCGTGCTTGCGCAACAGCTTGATCGCCTCCCGGTCGCTCGCCGTCGTCCCGCCCTTCTTGATCAGCGCCAGCGTCGCCTCGTCGGTATTCTCCATCCCCATCAAGAAACGCTCGAACCCCGCCTTCTTGTAGAGATGAAGAATATCCGCATCGCGGACGATGTCGTCCGCCCGCGTCGACCCGATCAGCGTAACGTCGATATTCTCCGCGATCAGCGCCTCCAAGAATTCGCGCCAAGGCTTGCGCCCCGCACTGGGGTTCTCGTCGGCGAAATTGAACACCTCGACCCCGTGCTCGCGATGCAGCCGCCCGATCTCCGCCGCCAGCTTCTTCGGATCCCGGTGCCGCCAGCGCGTCCAGAATCCACGTTGGCCGCAGTAATTGCACAGATGCGGACACCCGCGCGAAAACTGGATCACCACCGCGCGCTTCCCGCCCCAATACGAATAACGCTTGTGATCGATCAGCTCCCACCCGATCCGATGCGCGTCCAAGTCCTTGATCACGGGCGCGGCCGGCGTCGCCCGCGCCTCGCCCTCGACGCGAAACGCAAGCCCGGGAATGTGCGCAAAGCTCTGCTCGGCCCGCAGCGCATCGAACAGCCGCACGACCGTCTCTTCGCCCTCGCCCCGCACGACAATGTCGATCTGCGGTTCGCCGGCCAGAATATCGCGCCAGAAATAAGTCGGATGCACGCCGCCATAGACGATCGGCACGCGCGGCATCAACGCCCGTATGAGGCGCGAGACCTGCATCACGATTGGATGTCCCGAGGTCGATCCCGTATGGCCGAACAACACGGCGTCGGGCGCATACCCCAACGCCTGCGCGACGATCGCCTCGTGCGTCATCGGCCCGAACTCGCCGTCGATCAGCCGGACGTCGTGTCCGGCGTCGATCAGAGGCCCGCCGATCGACAGCAAGCCCAAGGGCGGCAGTTGCTCGCGGGGAATCCGGCTTCCGATCGCCGGATGAGGCACGTTGATCAACAGAATGCGCATGGCATCCTCGAAGGTGCGGACTCACACCCTAGCCGTCTCCGCCGCCGACATCATGTGACTGTGATCGCAGTCGCTGAGGATAACGCTGCTTTAGCTGCGCGCCGCCGTCGTCTGGGCGTCCGTCCACCCGCCGCCCAGCACCCGGAACAACGTCACCGACGCCTGCAGCCGCGCGAGCCGCGCTTGCGCCAGCTGATCCTGCGCCGAGTTCAGCGACCGCTGCGCATCCAGCACCGACAGAAAATCCTCGACCCCCGAGCGATAGCGCAGCTCCGCAATCCGGTACGCTTCCTGCGCCTGATCGGCCTGCACCTGACTGGCCCGCTCACGCGCCTCAAGGCTCGACACCGCACCAAGCGCCACATCGACATCGGAGAACGCCGCAATAACCGCGCCGCGATAATTGAGCAACGTTTCCGTGCGCTGCGCGACGGTCGAATCCAAATTCGCCTGGTTCTGTCCGCCGTCGAAGATCGTCTGCAGCAAGGACGCGCCGATCGAGTAAGCGATGTTCGAGGGATTGAGCAGGCTGGAAATCGCGGCGCTCGCGCCGCCGATCGAACCCGACAGCGAGATCGAGGGAAAGAACGCCGCACGCGCCGCCGTGATGTTGGCATCCGCCGCCACCAGCTGCGCCTCGGCCCGCCGCACATCCGGCCGTCGCGCCAGC
>JAEUMM010000320.1 GCA_016792645.1 Alphaproteobacteria bacterium
CGTTGACGCAAGGGTTCGCCAAGCGCCGTCTTCGCCACCAGAAACAGGATTGTCGCGCCGATCGTCGCCCCGATCACGATCCACATTGCGCCGAAGATGCTGCCGAACAGAAACCCGCCCGCGACGCTCAGCAGAGCGCCGAGAGGCAAAGAGAACGCAGCCGTGATCACGTAGGCGACGATGAACAGCAACACCGCCTGAGTCTTGTGCTCATATACCCAGGTCTTCAAGACCTCCCGGTTCTCCTTCAGAAGATCGAGCGTTAGGTACTTGTTGAGCCCAAGCGCGAAGAACGCGATCAGCCCCGCCCCAAGGATCAAGAGCGGAATCAAACGCGTGATCGACAAACGCGGTTTGCTGTCGTTGGTGCTCGGCATTTCCATGGACCCTCACTTAGCCTCGTTCAACGACCAGTCATAGTCGTACCCGGCTATGAATTCGATGCTTGCCAACTGCGTCTTGAGTTTCGGCTCTGCATAACGGGCGACGTGAGCGATCACCTCGCTGTCGCGCGAGCCGAAGTCACGCCGGTACCACTCGTAAATCTGCGACAGCGTCAGCTTGCCGTTCACAACCCTGGCGCCGCGCGGATGATTGACATAATCGCGCGCGCCTTGGTTCAGCATCTGTTCGAGCTTGGCGCCGGTAAACGCCTCGCGCATCAGATTGGGACAACTCATCGACGCACAGTTGACCGCGTAGTGAACGCGCGGATCGCGCCATGTCTTACGCAGAATGTCGTGCTCGATATTGTCGAGCGAGAGCTTCCGCCCCTCGACCGCGACGAGTTCCTTCTTCCAAGGCCCCGTCACAAACAAACCGCCGCCGATATCGCGGATCGACTTGACCGGATAATGGTCCAGCACAACGTCGATGGTCAGCGCATTGTAGAAATTGATCCAATAGGCGCGCTGCTCGCTCTCCCCGAGCGGCGACACGCGCACGCCCTGCAGCGCGCCGAGATAAGCCTTCAGCGCCCCTTTGTCGGCAGCGCTCACCCGCCCATAGGCAAAGCGATTGATCCCATCCGGCGAGGCCGACACGTAACGGTCGAGAATGCTCTGCCAAGGGGTGTGATCGACGGTCATGGCGTGAGGATCTGCTGTCGTTGAAGGGTCGGCTGCGCGCACCGGAACCCGCGCCAGAACGGCGGCGCCAAGCGCAAGCATGATCGTTCTACGACGCATCGCCATGCCCGGTTTGTTGCCTCTAGCCCAAGGGCTTATGCCACGCCCGCACCGGGGCCGCGAACACAAGCCTTTGACGGAAGGGCGAGATTTGACTTGGGGGGCGTATTTCCCTTATATGCGCGCCCTTCCAATCGCCTGACAGACCGTCCAAGGAATCGTCGCCGTGAAGCGCACCTATCAGCCGTCCAAGATCGTCAGAAAGCGCCGTCACGGCTTCCGTTCGCGCACCGGCACCGCCAATGGCCGCAAGGTTCTGGCCCGCCGCCGCGCCCACGGCCGCAAGCGTCTGTCGGCCTAAAATCCCAAAGCGCGCGTGTCGCCCCCCGGCGCCGCCCCACCTGACAAGACCCCGCCCGGCAAGGTCAAAGTGTCGCGTCTGAAGATTCGCGCCGATTTCCTGCGGCTCGCGCGCGGACGCAAATGGGCCGCACCCGGTCTCGTTCTGCAAATGGCGCAAACGCCCGTCGAAACCACGGAGGCGCGCGCCGGGTTCACCGTCACGAAGAAGATCGGCAACGCCGTGGTTCGCAACCGGGCCAAGCGCCGCCTACGCGAGGTTGCGCGCGCGGTCCTGCCCCTTTATGGCTCCCCGGGCCATGACTATGTACTGATCGCGCGCGAGGCGACGCCGGAAAGGCCCTTTGCCTCGCTCATCGAAGATTTGAAACAGGCTCTCCGCAAAGTGCATGGGGGGCGTACCCCCAAAGCGGAGGAGCCATGACGATGACGACCGTCGCGCCGGTTCTGCACGCTCTCAAGCGGCTGACGCAGGCGCCGATCCATCTGTACCGCTACACGATCTCGCCCTTCATCGGGCCTGTGTGCCGTTTTCAGCCGTCCTGTTCCGCCTATGCGCTCGAAGCGATCGAGAAGCATGGGCCTATCAAAGGCGTATGGCTCACGGCGCGGCGTCTCGGACGCTGTCATCCGGTCAAATGGCTGGGCGGCGGCGGCTCGGGCTTCGATCCCGTCCCCGACAATTGCCCCCATCACCGTCACTGAGAAACCCCCGCGGTATGAAAGACAACAAACCGGATAGCACCAACCTGATCGCAGCGATGCTGTTGTGCGTCGTCGTCATGGTCGCGTGGCAATTCTTCTTCGTAAACCCGCAGGTCGAAAAGCAGCGCGAGGCCGCGCAACGCGCCGCCCAACAGCAGCAAACCACCGCGCCGACGATCGCGCCCACGACGCCCGGCGCGCCGGTCACGCCGGCGCTATTGCCGCCCGGCCAGACGATGCCGCTCGAAGATGCCTTGAAGACCGGCGGCGCACGCCTCGAATTCGACAATCCCAAGGTCGACGGTTCGATCCGCCTGACCGGCGGCCAGATCGACAACCTTCGCCTCAAGGACTACCGCGAGACCGTCGACCCGAAGAGCCCGGAGATCGTCTTCTTAACGCCGCACGGCACCGCGGGCGCGACGTTCGCCGAAATCGGTTGGACGCGAGCCCCCGGCTCGGCAACGACGGTCCCGGATTCAAAGACGGTGTGGAGTCTGGCGTCCGGCAACAAGCTGACGCCGTCAACGCCCGTCACGCTAACCTGGGACAACGGCCAAGGCCTCGTCTTCAAGCGCAACATCGCGCTCGATGCGAACTACATGTTCACCGTCACCGACACGGTTCAAAACACGTCGGGCGCGCCGGTCACGCTCTATCCTTATGCCGTCGTGGCGCGCGAGGGCGAACCCAAACACGCGACGAATTGGATCCTGCATGAAGGTCTGGTCGGCGTCTTGGGCGGCAGCCTGCAGGACAAAACGACCTACGCCGAGATGCGCGACTACGAGAGCAAGGAGCTGAAACTCGACAGCACCGGCGGCTGGGTCGGCATCACCGACAAGTATTGGATGGCGACCCTCATCCCGCCGCAGAAGGAACAATTCACCGGCCGCTTCTCGCTGACCACCGACGCCGCCGGCAAGGAAGTCTTCCGCGCCGACTACCTTCTCGCCGCGCGCAATGTGCCGGCAGGTGGGGCCGTCACCGTCACGCACAACGTCTATGCCGGCGCCAAGGTCGTGTCGCTGATTGAGGAATATCAGGAAAAGCTCGACATCTTCCGCTTCGACATGACGATCGACTGGGGCTGGTTCTCGATCATCACCTACTGGATGTTCAAGGGCCTCGACGCCTTGAACAAGCTCGTCGGTAATTTCGGCGTCGCGATCATCCTGCTCACCATCTTCGTCAAGATCCTCTTCTTCCCGCTGGCCAACCGCTCCTACGAGTCGATGGCCAAAATGAAGAAGGTCCAACCGCAGATGAAAGAAATCCAGGAGCGCAACAAAGACGACCGCATGAAGCAGCAGCAGGAACTGGCGGTCCTGTTTAAGCGTGAAAAGGTCAATCCGATGATGGGCTGCCTTCCGATCCTGATTCAGATCCCCGTCTTCTTCTCGCTCTACAAAGTGCTGTTCGTGACCATCGAAATGCGTCACGCGCCCTTCTTCGGCTGGATTCAAGACTTGGCGGCGGCCGATCCGACGTCGCTCTTCAATCTCTTCGGGCTATTGCCTTTCGTCGTGCCGACGTGGCTGCATGTCGGCGTATGGCCCGTGCTGATGGGCATCACGATGTGGTTCCAGACCAAGATGAACCCACCCGCGACCGACCCTGTTCAGCAGCAGATGATGACCATGATGCCGCCTGTCTTCACCTACCTGATGGCGTCGTTCCCGGCCGGTCTCGTTATCTATTGGACGGTGAACAACTTGCTCTCGATCGGACAACAATACGTCATCATGCGCCGCATGAACGTGCCGATCGAATTGGGAAAGAACTTCAAGCTGCCGTCGTGGCTCTCGCCGGCGAAGAAGCCGCCGGATCAAGCACCCGGCGAATGACCGACGAACAAGCACCACCCGACAAGGCCGCGCTTCGGCGCGGCCATCTCTTGTTCGCGCAAGAATGCAAGTTCTTACGCCCGATCAAGCAATTCTCAGACCTGCCGCCCACCAAACCGCTGGAAGTCGCCTTCGCCGGCCGCTCGAACGTCGGCAAATCGAGCCTCATCAACGCGCTCACCAACCGCAACACGCTGGCCCGCGTTTCGAACACGCCCGGCCGCACGCGCGACATCAACCTGTTCGACCTGGGCGGACGCCTGACGCTCGCCGACTTGCCCGGCTATGGTTTCGCACGTGTGTCGAAATCGATCTCCGCCGAATGGCGCAAGCTGATCGTGACCTATCTGACCGGCCGCCCCCAGCTGCGCCGCGTCTGCATGCTGATCGACGCGCGTCACGGCGCAAAAGAAAACGACCGCGACATGATGAAACTGCTCGACGCGACGGCAGCATCCTTCATCATCGTCCTGACCAAGATCGACAAGCTGAACGAAACCGAGCGCGCCAAAGCGGTTAACGACGCGCGGCTCGTGGCGAGCGAACACACCGCAGCACACCCCGAACTCTTCGCGACCTCCGCGGAAAAAGGCTGGGGTATCCCGGAGTTGCGCGCCCATCTCGCGATCGTCTCCGAAACGGGTTATAAGGCCGCCGCCAGCGGAAGACGCTAATGAGTTCGAGTCCCGACGACCCCACATTTACCGGCAAGGATGAGCGCGTCGCCAATCTGCGCCAGCTTGCGAAATGGCGCGCGACCGCACGCGTCCTGACCGAAGCCCTGCCCTACATTCTGCGCTACGACCAAAAGACGGTCGTCGTGAAATACGGCGGCAACGCCATGGGCGAGGAAGGCGTCGCCAAACACTTCGCGCAAGACGTCGTGCTGATGCGCCAGACCGGCATCGACCCCGTGGTCGTCCACGGCGGCGGCCCGCAGATCGGCGCAATGCTGAAACGCCTCGAGATCAAATCGCACTTCATCGACGGCCTACGCGTCACCGATCAGGCGGCGATCGACGTCGTCGAAATGGTTTTGAGCGGCACCATCAACAAGCAGATCGTCTCGGCGATCAACAACGCCGGCGGCCGCGCCGTCGGCGTGTCGGGCAAAGACGGCGAACTGATCATCGCCAAGAAGCTGATCCGCACCAAGACGGATCCGAAAACCGGCAAGACCGAAACCATCGACCTCGGCTTCGTCGGCGAACCCGACAAGGTCAACATCGAAGTGCTGCAGTCGATCGTCCGCTCCGACATGATCGCAGTCATTGCGCCCATCGGCGTCGGCGAAAACGGCGAGACCTACAACATCAACGCCGACACGGTCGCAGGCGCGGTCGCAGGCGCGTTGAACGCCGACCGCATGCTCCTGCTGACGGATGTACCGGGGGTCATGGACCGCAACGGCAACTTGATCGAGCGCCTGACCACAACCGAGGCGCGCGCACTCATCGCCGACGGCACGATCTCGGGAGGCATGATTCCCAAGGTCGAAACGTGTATTGATGCGGTCGAACGAGGTGTCACCGCCGCCGTCATTCTCGACGGACGCATTCAACATGTTCTGTTGATCGAGCTGTTTACAGAACATGGCGCGGGCACCATGATCATGCGCGGTTGAAAACGACCGTCTTTTCAAGGGTTTGAAGTGTCGGTCAAACTGTTGCGGCACATATCGCTGTTGAGCGCGGCGTTGATCGTGGCGGCAAGCAGCGCCTTTGCGCAGCAGCCCGAAGATCCGCCGCCGGCCGAGCAGCCGTCGACACCCTCACGCCCGATCATCCTGCCGATGACGCCCGGCAGCGAACTCAACAAACAACCGGCGAGACCCTCGAACGGTCCACGACCGCGCATCATCACCGCGCCCGGCGCGCCACCCGTTGGCTCAAGGCCATCACTGAACGCGCCCGCCCCGGCGAACGCCGCAGCCGAACGTCCGCGCAACGCCACGGCCGACTACACCTTCTGCAATCGCACTTCCTACGCCGCGTCGATCGCCGTCGGCATCCGCAACGGCGGCCTGTGGTTGACACGCGGCTGGTGGACCGTGCCCGCCGGCGAATGCAAGGTCGTCGTCAAAGGCCAACTGACGCAGTCCACTTACTACGTCTTCGCCCGCTCATCCTTCGCGCACACCGGCCCGGTTCGCACCTGGGGCGGCACACAAACGCTGTGCATCGGCAGCGGCCCCTTCCAAGCCACCAGCGACGGCACGGAAGAATGCAGTGCCGGTTACGACGCCCAGGGCTTCGCCAAGGTCGAAACCGAAGGCAAAGCCGCCTGGACGACCACCCTGTCCGAGAACGCTGGCTTCAAAACGTCCGAGCAAGCGCGCGTCGCCGGCCTTCAACGCCTGCTCTACGACCTCGGCCGCTTCGATGGACCGATCGACGGTGCCGCTGGCCCGAAATTCAGCGAGGCCTTGGCCCAGGCGCGTACCGAACTCGGTGTCGGCCCAACCGATGCCGCCGGCCTCTATGCCCGTCTCCTCGCCGAGGCCACGAAGATACAGGCCGTCGCGGGCCTGACCTTCTGCAATCGCACCCAAGACGTCATCTGGACCGCGCTGGGCCAGGACTACCAGGGCAAGAAGGAAAGCAAAGGCTGGTGGCGCTTGCAGCCCGGCGCTTGCGCCAAGGTGATCAAGGACCGCCTCGACGATCGCGTCATGTACAGCTTTGCGGTCGCCGACCGCACCGAGGGTGTCCCTGAGACTTGGGGTGGAACGGAACCGTTCTGCACCAAGGACTCAAGCTTCGAGATCGAAGATGTCACGGACTGTTCGGGCCGCGGCTTCACCTCGACCGGCTTCATGAAGATCGAAACGGGCGGGCGCGCCGGGCTTACGTTCGAGTTCACACCGCGGCGCGCCGAGGCACGCCCCGAATAACCTGGCACCCTAGCCGCTGATTCCGAAGAAGCTCAAGTGCCAGGCCATCTCGTCCGGAGCGAGAGGAAAGTGTACGCCCTCGCGCGCCATCACCATCTTGACGTTTGGCAAGTGCGCGATCGCCGACTGGATCTTCACCGCCACGCGCATCGGCAACTTCGCGCGCCAAACAAGCGATGTTATCGCCTTTCCCGATTGGCTGATGAGAATGCGATCGACGACGGGTCGCGGCACCCCGGCCAAGACGGCAAGAGCGCACGCAACGGTCCGGCGATCGGCGTTCCCTGCCGCGTCCATCACAAACTCGTCGTCCAGCCTGCCCTGAGTCTGCGCCTCTTGCACAAGCGTCATGGCCTTTGTGTCTGCCGAATGCGTGTCTTCCTTGACGCCCTCTTCCTCAAGCCGTTCGCGCACGCGCTTGTTGAGATGAACGGCGGTCTCCTCGTCGAGCCCGCGACGTTCGCACAGCGCCGCGAGCAAAGATGAGCTGACAAAGCCTGCAATGCGCCGCACCGCGCGCACGGAAAGATCGGCCCGCATCACAATCGGCTGATGCCAAGCCTCTATCGCCTCTGCATGCTCGATGACTTTGTCCAGGGCGGCTTCGCGAATCTGTGCGTTCGGATTGGCCAGCAAGCCAGCGATTGCCGATACGTCAAGGCTGGCCACAATGGCGTCCGACACCGGCTCGTTCACGCTCGCGCGACGCGCGATCGCCGACAACGTCCCTTCGACGCGCGCCCCGGCAATAAGCTCGACCAAGTCCTCGTCCGACAGCATCGGCGAGTATTCGAGAACCGGCGCGCTGACCATCAACTCCACGTCGTGCGCCAGTTGCTTCACGATATGCGCCGGCACGTGCGGCGACGATTTGATCTCCTCGGCCAGGATGGCGCGGACACGCGGCAGGCTGTCCCGCGCAAGGCGTTCCATCACCTCGATCGCGAGGTCGCGCACGCGATGCGTCTCGTCTGCCTCAAGCCCGGGCACCAAGCGTCCGATCTTGCGCGCGAGTTCGCATCGTACATCTTCGTCGCAGTCGTCCGTCAGCGCTTTATTCGCCTGTTGCGGCGTCGACGGATTGGCAGCCACAAGCCTGCGCACATCGACCGCCTCGTCCGCGGCGAGATAATAGAGAATCTCCGGCTCGACGTCCGGCCGCCCGGCCAGAAACCGCCGCGCCTTCAACGCATGCGACTCCAGCGCCGCGCGCGCTTCCTCATAGGGCATCTTGCCTTTGCGCGCCTCATGGCCCGCAAACCTGCTGATCAGCCGTTTGAGCATGACGTCACCTTATCCACTGGCTGAGCCAACACGACGCGATTGCGCCCTTCGCGCTTCGCGGCGTGAAGCGCGCATTCAGCGCGCCCGAAAAGATCCTCAAGCGTCTCGCCGTCTTCCGGCTCGCCGACGGCACAACCCGCCGAAATTCCGACTTCGGTCTCAACGCCAACCGAGCGCGCCACGCCGATCAGATCGGCGCACAAGCCCGCCGCCCGCAGCATCGGATCGGAGAGCGTATCGGTCAGAACCGCAAACGACTCCTCGTCCAACCGTCCCGCAAGCTCGCCGTCGCCGCACGCCTGCGCCAGCGACCGCCCAACCTCGGCCAAGAACGCCTCACCGGTTGCGGCGCCCGGCAACTGGCTAATCTCTTCCAGATGATCGCAATCGAACACGAACAGCGTGACGCCCCGTCCGGCTCGCGCCGCCGCCGACCGCTTCTTGTTCGCTTCACTGAGGAACGTGCGCCGGTTGAAGAGCCCCGTCACGACGTCGCGCCGCAGCACCCCGCCAGTGTCCAACGACTGCGCCAATGCCAACGCGACGCCGAGATGAGGCACGATCGCGTCAATCAGCGAACGTTCGGCGTCGCCGTAGGGCCCCTTTGAGGCTTCGCGCGACAACCGGATATTTCCGTTCAGCTTCGACTGATAGCTCGTGGCAACCTCGCAAACGTGCGAGAGGCCGCAAGAGTTTTCGCCCACGCCGATCACGGCGTCCGATCCCAACGCGCGAACGACGACGGCATCGGAATTCGTCGCGGCCGCCAGGGCGTCTGCCGCCGCCAGCATCATGCGCCGCGGTTCGACCTGCGCGCGCACCGCATCGACGACGGCGTCGATCAGCTCTTCCCGCTTCTTGGCGTGTGCAGCCTCACGCTCGCACAGTCTAAGCTCAGTGACGTTGCGCGCCACACCGCGGACACCGCGCCAATTCCCCTGCGCATCGAGAACCGGCGAGGCCGTCACCTCAAGGCAGCTCTCCTCACCGGCCTTCGATGTCAGCCAAATCTCGCGCCCCTTGATGCGCTCGCGCGTCGCGAACGCCACCGCCTCAAGCCCTCCGAACACCTTGGCGGGCTCGGCGCCATGCAGTTCGGCCGCGTCGTATCCAAGAAGCCCGCCCGGCGACACCCACGAAAACGCGCCCATGGCGTCCGTCTCGAAGGCAAAGTCGGTGAAGCAAAGTGCCAGGTCGCGAAACAGATCGCGCGATGCCGCAAGCGCGGACATCACGTTGGTCTCCAGCGTGATCTCCCGCCCGACCACAAAGACCTGTCCGACCGGCACCGGTAAAATCGCAAGGTCGAAGCATCGCGGCGTACCGCCCGTGCGATCGGGCACCGAGACCTTGACCGCCTGGGCACAATCCTTGAGGCGCGCGTCGATGATCAGCGCGCGCAAACTCGACGGCAACTCGCCGCGCCCGCACAGTGGCTCGGCCGCGGCGTTGGCCAGCACCAGGCTCCCATCCCCGCGCACCACGAACGCCGGCGACGCGGTAGCGCGCACCTGCGCGACCGCCCATGCCGTGGCATCCCACTCGCTCTGAACCGTTGCCGGCGCCGCGCCGCGCATCAGTCACCCCCTGGGCGCGACCGTTCTGGTTCCACCCAGAGAAAAGGTAGGCCACCGCGGCTTAACTTGGGGCTGAGCAGGGTGGTTAATGTCGGGTTGCGATCGGGCGACCGATGACGCATCTTCCGCCCGCTCATGACCTTGCCCCCAGCAGATCCGCCGGATTTCACGAACATCGACGTCTGGGTCTTCGACCTCGACAACACGCTCTATGCGCCGTCTTGCAACCTGTTCGCGCAGATCGACGTCAAGATGCGCGCCTTTATCGGCGACCTTCTGGGGGTGGACGGCGACGAGGCCTACCGGCTGCAGAAACAATACTACCGCGACCACGGCACCACCCTCTCGGGCCTCATGACCGTCCACGGTGTCGAGCCGAAACGCTTCCTCGACTTCGTCCACAACATCGACGTGACGGTCGTGCCGCCCAACCCTGAACTAGCGACGGCGTTAGAGCGGCTGCCCGGCCGCCGCCTGGTGTTCACGAACGGCACCGTCGCCCACGCCACGCGTGTGCTGAACCAAATCGGCATCCACGACCACGTCGAAGACATTTTCGACATCGTCCACGCCGACTTCATCCCCAAGCCCAAGCGCGAGACATTCGAACGCTTTCTGACCAAGCACGAAATCGATCCGCTACGCGCGGCCATGTTCGAAGATCTCGATCGCAATTTGGCCCCGGCGCATGAGTTGGGTATGACGACCGTATTGGTACGCGACGCCGCCGGCCACGCCGACCCCGCCGTGCGCAGCTGGGGCGAAGAGCCGGACGCGGCGCATGTCCACTATCGCGTTGAAGACCTCGCCCGCTTCCTGTCGACCATCCGCCTGCGGAGGCCCTGAATGAGCTGGAACAAGCTGCAGATCACCATCGACGAGGCCTGGGACGCCCGGGACACGATCTCGCCCGCGACGCAGGGCCACGCGCGCAAGGCGGTCGAAGAAACGCTCGCCGCGCTCGACGCCGGCGAGTTCCGCGTCGCCGAAAAAATCGGCGGTGAATGGCACACGCATCAATGGATCAAAAAGGCGGTGCTGTTGTCGTTCCGTCTGAACCCGATGGAGCCCGTTCCCGGCGGACCCGGCGGCGCGCATTGGTACGACAAAGTGCCGTCGAAATTCCTCAAATGGACCGCCGAAGACTTCGCGCGCGCAGGCTTCCGCGCCGTTCCCGGTGCGATCGTACGTCATTCGGCTCACATCGCGCGCAACGTGGTGCTGATGCCCTCCTTCGTGAACGTCGGCGCGCATGTCGGCGAAGGCACGATGGTCGACACCTGGGCGACGGTCGGATCATGTGCGCAAGTCGGCAAGCACTGCCACATCTCGGGCGGCACGGGTCTGGGCGGCGTTCTTGAGCCGCTGCAAGCAAATCCCATCATCATCGAAGACAATTGCTTCATCGGCGCGCGCGCCGAGGTCGCCGAAGGCGTGATCATCGGCGAAGGCAGCGTCATCGGCATGGGCGTCTTCATCAGCGGCTCGACGAAGATCGTCGACCGCGCCACCGGCCAAATCTACACCGGCCGCGTCCCGCCCTATTCGGTGGTGGTCTCTGGCACGATGCCCGCAGGCCCCGACCGGCCATCGCTTTACTGCGCCGTGATCGTAAAGACAGTCGACGAGCGAACGCGCTCGAAAACGTCCATCAACGAACTGCTGCGCGACTGATCGCAGAGGGCTAAGAAGGCGTCTCTCGCGCGCGCCGAAGCCCCGGCAAACCGTCAATGCTCTCGGCGTTCGAAGTATAGCGCCGCTCGGCCCATTCGTCTTGCGGACGGTGATTGACCGCACGCTTCAATTGATCGCGCTCGCCCTTAAATTCAAAGAACGGCACGCCCCAGCCGCAACTGTCGGCGATCCGTTCGACGTCGACGAAGATGATATTGCGCGCGCGCTCGATGTCCGGGAACAGGCTGAGCTCCTTGTCGAACCCTGGCTCGTCGAACTGCATCACCTGCGCCTTGCCGTAGAGACGCAGGATCATCGCCGGCCCCTCATAGGCGCAGAACATAATCGTGATGCGCCCGTTCTCGCGCACATGCGCGACCGTCTCGATGCCCGATCCGCCAAGATCCGCGTAGGCGACCCGCATTGGAGAAATAAGGCGAAAACAGTTATATCCCTTCGGACTGACATTCACGTGTCCGGCCGAAGAAAGCGGAGCCGTCGCGACGAAGAACATCTTCTGACGACCGATGAATGCGGCAAGATCGTCGTCGATCTGGCTGTAGGTCTTTCCCATCGAGACACCCTCGCTTCATTTGCCGGTCACAATCTTTCGACACCGGTCCAAGATCAAGAGCAACAACCGCACACAAGGCGGAACGTCACGGAGATGCCGATGCGTAACCTGGCCGATCTGGGCGCCAAAGCCGGCGCTCTCCTCAAAGCCCGCGGCGAACGCATAGCGGTCGCGGAATCATCGGCCGGCGGCCTGATCTCGGCAAGCTTGCTCGCCGTCCCTGGCGCGTCCGCCTACTTCATGGGCGGCGGCATCATCTACACAGCGCGCGCATTCAAGGGGCTACTGGGCTTGCAGCGCGAAGATCTCAAAGACATGCGCTCATCCAGCGAGCCCTACGCCGCGTTCCTGGCGGAAACCATCCGCGCCAAACACCGCGCCGATTGGGGCCTCTCCGAAACCGGCGCAGCCGGCCCGACCGGCAATCCCTACGGTGACCCCGCAGGCCACACCTGCTTCGCCGTCGCGGGCCCGCTCACCGAAGCACGCACCTTGCGCACGGCCAGCGACAACCGCGTCGAGAACATGTGGGCCTTCGCCGAAGCCGCACTCGGCCTCCTGGTCGAGGCCATCGAACGCGCCCCGCCGGTCAGCGCGTCATAGCGGCGACGCCGCGCTGATCTCATACATGTGAAGATTGCGGTCGGAGACGCCGATCTCGGTCCAAGCCGCCCGCCACGCGTTGAGATGCGGCATCTTGAAGTGCGTCTGCAGCGCCTCCTTGTCGCGCCAAGCCTCGAACACATGCACGACGCTGGGATCCAGCACATCGACCGAATACGAATAGTCGATGCACCCGTCCTCCGCACGCGAAGCCTTGATCATCTTCTCCATCTCACCCCGTGCGGACCCTAACTTCGACGGCTCGATCCTTACGGTCCCCGCGACGATGATCATGACTGAGGCGCCGCCGGCACCATCTGCTGCAGCAACGCCGGATCAATTCCCATCGCCTGCACGAACGGCATGAACACCTGCGCCTGCGCCGTGCCCGTCGGTCCGACCGTGATGCCGCCGTCGACCGCCAGCGCATGCCCGTTGACGAAGCCCGACCCGTCCGACGCCAGATAGAGCGCCGCTTCGGCGATATCGCGCGGCAAACCGGTGCGCGGTATCGGCTGCGCGTCCTTGCCGGCAACGCTCACCGCAGCAACGGTTTGGTCCGCAACCTGGGTCGCAAGACCGATGCCCTTGGCGAAGATCGGCGTTGCGATCAATCCGGGACAAATGCAATTCACGCGGATGTTCATCGGCCCCAACTGCGCCGCCGACAGCTTCGTCATGTGAACGATCGCAGCCTTCGCGACCGAATAGAGCAGCGGTCCAAACCCGTTCTGCAGCCCGGCGATCGACGCCGTCGAAATGATCGACCCGCCACCCTGCGCGCGCATGATCGGCGTCACATGCTTGATGCCCAGCATCGCGGCCCGCACGTGCAAGTGCATCACCGCATCGAAACTCTCCGCCGTCACCGTCTCCGCGTTCTCAAGCGGCCCCGGCGTTCCCGCGTTGTTGAACAGGCAGTCCACCCGCCCGAACGCCTTCTGGGCCAGATCGATCGCCGCCTTGATGTCGCCTTCCTTCGTCACGTCGCAACGGATGTAGCGCAGCGATTTACCGTGCTCTTCCGCCATCCGCGCGCCTTTGTCGTCCTGGATGTCGGCGGCGACAACCTTAGCGCCCTCTTTCACGAACAGATCGACTGTGCCGCGGCCGATCCCGGACGCCGCCCCTGTGATCACGGCCACTTTTCCGCTGAGACGTCCGGTCATGCCTTATCCTCGCCGTTAATCGGGTTCTGGTTTGATTGACCCTGCTTGGACGTCGGTTCTAAATCTCCGCCATGGAAACACAAGTGCGCGCGCGACTCGCCGACCCGCTCCCCCTAGCGCAAGACCTCATTCGCTGCCGTAGCGTCACGCCGCACGACGCCGGCGCCATTGCGGTGCTCGAGACCGCGCTCAAGGCCTTGGGTTTCGCCTGCACGCGGCTGGCCTTCGACAGCGGCGGCCCCAAGATCGAGAACCTCTACGCACGTCTGGGAACCGCCGCACCCAACTTCTGCTTCGCCGGCCACACCGACGTGGTTCCACCGGGCGACACCGCAACCTGGCGCTTCGACCCCTTCGCAGCCACCGTCGACAGCGGCACACTCTTCGGCCGCGGCGCCGCCGACATGAAGAGCGCGATCGCTGCCTTCATCGCCGCTGTCGCCCGAACCGCAGACCGCCACGCCAACCGCGGCTCGATCAGCCTCCTCATCACCGGCGACGAAGAAGGCCCTGCCGTCGACGGCACCACCCGCGTGATCGACTGGCTGAAGGAAAAAGGCGAACGCCTCGACCACTGCATCGTCGGCGAACCGACCGCGGAACACGCCGCCGGCGACACCGTGAAAATCGGCCGCCGCGGCAGCCTCACCGGCTACCTGCGCGTCAAAGGCACGCAAGGCCACGTCGGCTACCCCGACCGCGCCAAGAACCCGATCCCTGGCCTCGTCGCCGTCCTGCAGCGCCTGACCGCGCGAAAACTCGACACCGGCACAGAACACTTTCAGGCCTCGAACCTCGAAGTCACAACGGTCGACGTCGGCAACCCGGCCACGAACGTGATCCCCGCCGAAGCCCGCGCAACGTTCAACATCCGCTTCAACACCGAACAAAACGCGCAAGCCCTCGAAGACTGGATCAACGGCGAATGCAACGCCGCGCTTAGCACCCTGAAACTTCAGCACGACATCAAATTCAACCGCGGCGCCCATCCGTTCCTCACCAAGCAAGGCGCGTTCACCGCGCTCCTCGATGAAGCGATCACCAAGGCGACCGGCGACCGCCCGAATTTCTCGACCACAGGCGGCACGTCCGACGCGCGCTTCATCCACCACCACTGCCCCGTCGCCGAAATCGGCCTTGCCGGCACGACCATGCACAAGACCGACGAACGCGTCAGCCTCGCCGACCTCGAACGCCTGACCAAAGTCTACGAAGCCATCCTCGACGCCTACTTCGCGAAGGACCGTACATGAGCGTCGACTTCGCCTACATGACCCGCTCGGTCGACGCCGCCTTCGACCTGGTTGTCCGCGATCAGCGCGCCTGGACGAAATTCGATCTGACGGCAGACGGTTTCTACCGCTCTTTCGCCGCGATGTTCGTCGTCCTGCCGCTCAACATCGTCATCGACCTCATCGCGAACCAAGTCGCCGTCGCCGAACGCATCCGCCAAGGCAAGCCCGCCGTGGACGCAGCCTACGGCTTCGCTGACGCGCTATTCTCGACGGTAGCGCTGTCGGTGCAGTGGCTTCTGTTCCCGATCGCGATGATCTTTCTGCTGCGCTATCTGGACCTCGCGCAGCGTTACGCCGCGCTGATCATTGCTCACAACTGGGCGACGGTCGTCATTTGGCTGTTCTACCTGCCGCCGTTCCTGCTCTACGCCGCCGGCATCATCTCCTCCAGCCTAGCCATCGACCTCAACCTGATCATCTTGGGCCTCACGCTCTATTACCGCTTCTACATCGCGCAGACCGCGCTCGGCACGACATGGCTGCTCGCAGCCGGAATCGCGATGATCGATTTTCTGCTTCAAGCCAACTTCCTCTTCGGCCTGTCGCAGATCGCCGGCCTCTGGGTCGCCGACGCGACATGAGCGACGCGCCGATAGCGATCTTCGACTCCGGCGTCGGCGGCCTGACCGTCGCCGCCGCCATCGCCAAGCGTCTGCCGAACGAGCGCCTGGTCTATCTCGGTGACACAGCCCGCCTGCCCTACGGCACCAAGAGCGCCGAGACCGTGACCCGCTACGCCGTGCAAGCGACGCGCGCGCTGATGCGCTTCGAACCGAAGATGATCGTCATCGCCTGCAACACAGCTTCCGCCGTCGCGCTTCCCGTGCTGACCGCAGCTTACGGATCGACGCCGGTCGTCGGCGTGGTCGAGCCCGGCGCGCGCGCCGCCGTCGCTGCCAGCCGCGGCGGCACCATCGCCGTCATCGCGACCGAGGGCACAGTCCGCGGCGGCGCCTACGTCCGCGCTATCCACGCGCTCAAACCCGACGCCAAAGTCGTGCAACGCGCCTGCCCCCTCTTCGTCGCGCTCGCCGAAGAAGGCTGGACCGACGGCCCTGTCCCTGAACTCGCGGCAGAGAAATACCTGAAGGACATCTTCGCGAGCGCCGACAGCCCCGACACGCTGGTCCTAGGCTGCACGCACTTCCCGATCCTTGTCGGCCCCATCGCCAAAGCCGTAGGCGCGAACGTCACCCTCGTCGACAGCGCCGCGACAACCGCACGCGAAGTCGAAACGATCCTCGACGACCGCAACCTCCGCCGCACCGGGCCAAACCAAAAGCCGACATTCCTAGGCACCGACGCCCCCGAACGCTTCGCCCGCGCAGGAAGCCTGTTCTTGGGGTCACAGATCGCGCCCGATCAGGTCGAACTCATCGACCTCGCGCCGTAATCCACACGCACGAGATAAAGCCCATCCGGCGGCGCGACCGGCCCGCATTCGCTGCGATCCCGCGCCTCAAGCGCGGCGGCAACATCAGCCGCCGTCCACTTCCCCACGCCCACCATCTTCAGCGTGCCAACGATGGAGCGCACCTGATGATGCAGAAACGACCGCGCCGAAGCCTCGATCCGGATCTCTTCACCCACGCGCGCTACATTCAGCACATCGAGCGTCTTCACCGGCGACTTCGCCTGACACTCCGCCGCCCGAAACGTCGTGAAATCGTGAAGTCCGACAAGCCGCTGCGCCGCCTCATGCATCGCACCCGCGTCGAGCGCCGCCTGCACATGCCAAACCTGCCCCACACTCAACGTCAGCGGACTGCGCCGATTGACGATGCGATAGAGATAATGCCGCGCCGTCGCCTGAAATCGCGCATGAAAATCATCGGCCACAATCTCAGCCTCCAGCACGGAAACCGGATGCGGCCGCAAATGCGCGTTTAAAGCATCGCGCATCTTGTCCGGCGCCAAGACCTTCTCGATATCCGCATGCGCCACCTGCCCCAGCGCATGCACACCGGCATCCGTGCGCCCAGCAGCCGCGACGTTCACCACCTCGCCGCTCAACTTCAAAATAGCCTGCTCAAGCGACGCCTGCACCGACGGCCCATTATCCTGCCGCTGCCAACCGGCAAACGGACGCCCGTCATACTCGATCGTGAACTTCCAGCGTGCCATGATCAGTCGAACTTCGGCGGCAACGAAAACCCGCGCAAGAATTCGGCCACGCCCTGCGCGCCACGCCCCGCCCGCTGAAGCACCTCGATCGACACAGCGCCGTCGCCACACGCAACCACAAGCGGCGCCCCAACGATCGTTCCCGGCGCACCGTGGCCGGGAACCGCCTTCACCTGCAAAATCTTCAACCGCGCATCACCCGCCATCGTCCACGCCCCAGGCGCGGGATTGAGCCCATTCACATGCCGCACGATCTCACGCGCAGGCCGCGCCCAATCGATACGCGCCTCCTCCGGCACAATCTTCTTCGCGTAAGTGACGCCGTCGCCGCTCTGCGCGACCTCGCGCGCGCGCCCGTTAGCCAACGCCTCAAGGCTCGCGACCATCAGCTTGGCGCCCTCGCGCGCCAAAACCTCTTGCAGCTGCCCCGTCGTCGTCTCATCGCTGATAGCCGTGCGCCACGTCGAAAGCACAGGGCCGGTATCGAGCCCCACT
>JAEUMM010000385.1 GCA_016792645.1 Alphaproteobacteria bacterium
TCGCCGACGGCCACCAGCACGCGCACCCGCTCACCCACGAACGTGGTCGCGAGGTTCTTGGCCTCGAGGTCGATGGTGACGCGGCCGTTGCGAATTTGCGGATAGATTTCGCGGATCACGGTTGAAGCTTGGCGGTCTTTGCCGACGCCGCGATCGGCGGCGAGGCGGACCGTGTCGCCCTTCTTGAAACCAGCAGCCTCGCGTTCTGGGACCTCGACGCGCACGACCTGATCGTTCGAAGCGACTACAACGACAATATCGCCGGCCATGACGACCGAACCGGCGGGGACCGCAGCGCGCACGACTCTGCCTGCGGCGGGAGCCAGGAGTTTGCCTTGCGTGGCTTGTTCGGCGACAACGGCCTGGGCCGCGACAGCGGCCTTCCAGGCGGACTCGGCAGACTTTGAGGCGGCAACGGCTTGGTCGAGGCGGGCCTTGGAGTAGAAGCCCTTTTCGAATACCGGCCGCACGCGGGCGAGTTCGGCTGCCGCGCGGTCGTGTTCGGCTCTCATTGCCGCCGCTTGTGCTGCGCGGGATTGCGCTTCGAGCGCGATCTTTGCGTCGGCGATGACGGCCAGGATTTGGTCCTTGGCGACGGTGTCGCCCTCGCGGACGCGGAGTTCCACCAGCGTCCCGCCGATGCGGGCGCGGGCTTCGCCGGTGTCGCGCGTCGTAAAGGTGGCGGCGACGGTCTTGTAATCGGGCACCGTGCGTTCCTGAACGACGATGCGGTCCGCGGCTTGCGCTGAGCCGGCGGCGATCAGCGCGGCGATGAGTGTTGCGGTCAGGACCTTCATGTCGTCACCTTTGCTCGGCCGAGCCTACGCGGCCTTGAGGCAGATCAGCGTTTGCGGGCACGAGGTCCGCAAAATTGACCGTAGAGAACTTCGACTATGGCGCGCGCCGCGGGGTGGGCGATCGCGTAGAAGATCGTTTGGCCCTCGCGGCGCGTGCCGACGAGACCGTCTTTGCGTAACAGCGCGAGGTGCTGTGACACCGTCGAGTCGCGGACGCCCAGCGCCGCCGCCAGGTCGCCGACAGAGCGTTCGCCGTCGATCAACTGACAGACGATCATCAAGCGATGGCGGTTGGCGAGCGCCTTCAGCAGTTCGCTGGCGCCTTCGGTCGCGGCTTCCATTTCTTTGGGATTTATTTTCATACTTGCGTATCTACGTAGTTACGCATATATTGTCAAGTGCGTCGGCTATCGACACATGCAGAATGGCGGAAAAGCCGGCCGATTGTGTGAGATGGATCAAGTCCGGACGCGACTTGCAGGCGCATGCTGAAGGTCTGCAAGGGCAGGAGGAAGATATGGCCAATATTGTGATCTTGGGCGCCGGTCTCGGCGGTACGCTGATGGCGTACGAGATGAAGGAGAAGGCGCGCGAGGGCGACAAGATCACCGTGGTGGGTCAGGGTCATACCTACCACTTCGTTCCGTCCAACCCTTGGGTCGCCGTCGACTGGCGCAAGCGCGCGCAGATCGAAGTTGATTTGGCGCCGGTGTTCGCGCGAAAGGGCATCGCGTTGATCACATGCGGCGCCAAGCGCGTTGTCCCGCAAGAGAACCGCGTCGAGTTGGAAGACGGAGCGTCCCTTCACTACGACTATCTTGTGATCGCAACCGGGCCGGATCTCGCCTTCGACGAAATCGAGGGCTTAGGCCCGGACGCGTACACGCAGTCAATTTGTCATGTCGATCACGCCACGAAAGCGCAAGCGGCGTTCGCCGCGTTTGCCGCCAAGCCCGGACCGATTGTCGTGGGCGCGGCGCAGGGTGCATCGTGCTTTGGCCCCGCTTACGAGTTCGCGTTCATCCTGGATACGGCGCTGCGGCGCCTGAAGATTCGCGACCGCGTGCCGATGACGTTCGTGACGCCTGAGCCTTATATCGGCCATTTGGGTCTGGACGGCGTCGGCGACACGAAGTCGTTGCTTGAGAGCGAGCTGCGGAACCGGCATATCAAGTGGATCACGAACGCTAAGGTCGCGAAGGTCGAGGCTGGCAAGGTGCTGGTCGACGAAGTGAACGACGACGCCAGCGTCAAGGCGCGTCACGAGTTGCCGTTCTCGTATTCGATGATCCTGCCGGCGTTTCGCGGCGTCCCCGCCGTGCGTGGGATCGAAGGGCTGACGAACCCGCGCGGGTTCATTCTCGCCGACAAGATGCAGCGCAATCCGACATTCCCCAACGTGTTCTCGATCGGGGTGTGCGTCGCCATTCCGCCGGTCGGCAAGACGCCATTACCCGTCGGCGTGCCGAAGACCGGGTTCATGATCGAATCCATGGTGACGGCGACGGCGCTCAACATCGGCGCGCTGCTGCGCGGCGAAGCCGCCACCCATGAGCCGACGTGGAACGCGGTGTGTCTCGCCGATTTCGGCGACGGCGGCGTTGCGTTCATCGCGCAGCCGCAGATTCCGCCGCGCAACGTCAACTGGTCGGCGCACGGCAGGTGGGTGCATTACGCCAAGATCGCGTTCGAGAAGTTTTTCCTGATGAAACTGCGCAGCGGCGTCAGCGAACCGTTCTACGAGAAGTTCATTATGAGAGTCTTGGGCATCCGCAAGCTGAAGGCTTAAGCAGTTCGAAACGTCAACCAACCACGTGAAGGAGAAGCCCTCATGACACTCGACAAGGCCGTACTCGTTTTCGCTGGATTCATGGTGCTGGTGTCGCTTGCGTTGACCTATTTTGTACATCCGGCATGGATGCTGCTAACGGTGTTCGTCGGCCTGAATCTGATGCAATCGGCGTTCACGGGTTTCTGCCCGGCGGCGATGGCGTTCAAGAGGTTCGGCTTCAAGCCCGGCACCGCGTTCAACTGACACAGCGGCGAACGAACATGCGCGCAGAGATCCAAGCGTTCTTCGACGAAGCGACGTTTACCGTTAGCTACCTGGTCGGCGATCCGGCCACGAAGGCGGCGGCGGTGATTGATCCGGTGCTGGACTACGATCCGAAGTCGGGGCGAACGTCGACGGCGTCGGTGGATGCAATCCTGGCGGCCGCGAAGCGCAGGGGATGGCGCATCGACTGGATACTGGAAACGCACGCGCATGCGGATCACTTGTCGGCGGGCGCGTATTTGCGCGGCGAGACAGGGGCCAAGATCGTCATCGGCGAACAGATCACGACGGTGCAGAAGACGTTCCGACCGATCTTCAACGTTGACGGCGAGGCGAGTGACGGCAGCGACTTCGATCGGCTGGTAAAGGACGCCGAGACGCTCAAGCTGGGCGGGCTGGAGGTCGAGGTGATGTTCACGCCGGGGCACACGCCGGCTTGTGTGAGCTACAAGATCGGCGACGCGGTGTTCGTGGGCGATACGCTGTTCATGCCGGATTACGGCACGGCGCGGGCGGACTTTCCAGGCGGCGACGCGCGGGCGCTCTATCGCTCGATCAAGCGCATTCTGGCGTTACCCGGTGAGACGCGGCTGTTCATGTGCCACGACTATAAGGCGCCAGGCCGCGACGCGTATGCGTGGGAGACGACCGTCGCCGCGCAGCGGGCGCGCAATGTGCATATCCATGACGGCGTCAGCGAAGAGGCGTTCGTTGCCATGCGCACCCAGCGCGACAAGACGCTTCAGATGCCGGTGCTCATCCTGCCATCGATTCAGGTGAACGTGCGCGCGGGAAAGTTGCCGGAACCAGAAGGCAACGGCGTCTCTTATCTGAAGATCCCGCTGAACAAACTTTAGGGGAGCGTCGAACTCGCTTCGTGTCGACTGACGAGCCCGCATCGCCGCTCACTGTCACAAATCTGTGCTTTTCTCGATCTATCACCTCCTTCGCAGGGACGGCGGAACGCGGTCGCTTCCGGCACTATTGGAGCGTTGACTGTGCTGCGATGGGAACGAGAAGACATTACAACGGATTTGCGGACGCAGAAGCTGGCGGGCGAAGTCGCCGGCCGTTTCCCCGACTTGGATCTCCTGCACGACGTGGCGTGGCTGTCCAATACGGAGAGCCACCATAAGGACCGGCGCGTCGTTGCCCTGTCTGCTCGGCAAGATGGGCAACTCATCGGGTTCGCACCGTTCGTGGCCAAGCCGGCGCGGCTGCAGTTTGGCATAGGCCAATTGGTGTTCTGCTCAGCTCGCGTTCAGCGCTTCGTCATCGAAGCTGGGCCATTGCTCGACGAAGGCCAGTCTGAGACGACGCTAGGAGCGTGTTTTTCGAGTCTCAACGAGCATCTGTCTAGGGACGCGGTTGTCTTCCTGCGCGGTGTCCGCGACGACACGATGCTGCATTATGTGCTGAACGATCGGGATGGTGTCTTGCGGTCAGTGTTCCACGTCGTTCCCTTCGGCGCGAGCTACAAGCGCTGCGGCATCCAATGGAACGGAAATCTCGAAAGGTATCTGGACACGCTCGGCAAGGTGAGTCGGAAGGATCTTCGACGGACATTGAAAAAGGCGCCTGCCGTGATGGGCGTCGAACCGACGCTCAAGCGATATCGTGAGGTCAGCGACGTTGCCGCGTTCGTGCGGGACGCCGCGGACGTATCGAGGAAGACCTACCAGGCAAAGCTCGGATATGGACTGACGGCTTCCGATAGGGCGGATCTGGATCGGGCCGCTGAGACCGGTCGCTTATTGGGGCACGTGTTGTTTCGCGGCGAGAGCCCCGTGGCCTTTCATCTTGGCTTCGTGCACGGACAGCGCTTCTACATGGTGAACGGCGGCTTCGATCCCGCCTGGGCGAAGGCGCAGTTGGGCATCTATACATTCCTGAGGGTCTTGCAGGATTTGGAGGCTGAAAACGTGCCCGTGACGTTGCTCGATTACCTTTATGGTGATCATGCCTACAAGGTGCGTACGTCCAATCAGCGTGTTTGCGAACGTCACTATTATCTGATGCGGCGCGACGCGCGAGGGGCGCTACTTGCCGGGGCTCTAAGAACCGCTGACGCCAGTTCGCGCGCCCTTGGTGCGGTGTTCGAACGCTTCGGTCTCAAGACGCGAGCGAAAGCTCTGTTGCGCAGTGTGGTTGCTGGTTCGAAAAAGGCCTACGAGAGGTCAACGCGCGCGATAATCGCGTGCGGTGCCACCGGCGACTACGCGGCAGCGCTTGCCGCGGTCTAGTAGAAGAACCCGGCGGGAACGACCCCGCCGGTCTCCTCGGTGTGCGGTGTGACAGGCCTGGCGCCGAGCGCTAGTTCAGCGCGAGCTTCAGGCCTATCGAAGCGCCGTAAAACAGTTCGTCGTCGTCATCGCGCAGGTTCGAGTCCGTCGGATCGGCGAGGGTCTCGAAATGCGATGCCGCGCGCGAGGTCTCGTTGATCCAGAGCACGGTGCCGCCGATGGTGAGCGTGGCGGTTTCGCTGAGCGCGACATCGACACGCGGATTGAACTCGGCGAACTGCGCGAAGCCCGTGTCATCGTGGCCGTTGGCGTAGATGAGGTCCGGGCCGGCGTCGAGGTCGGCGAAAGAGCGGTCGCGATTGACGAAATTCGCCGCGATGCCACCCTTCAAACTGCCGCCGATCGCGACGTTTGAGGTCAGCCCCCACATGCCCTGCAGGCCGATCTGAAGACCCAGCAGATCGTTGTCGACGTCGATGCGCGAGACGTCGATGCCGGGACCGGAAAACACGTCGGTGGATTCGTCGAAGACGCGCGTGTTCAACTCTTCACCGTAGTGCAGGTAGCGCACGCCGACGAGCAGGTCGACAGTGTTCCAGCCGTAGCCGCCCAGGTTCTTCACCCAATTGAATTCCGCGCCCCAAAGGTCGGCTTCGAGGTCGAGATCGATCGCGTGAATTTCAGTCGAGTTCTCGGGGAATGCGCCGTTGGAGTAGGTGGCGTCGGTGTTGTTCCCTGGCGAATCGAGATTGGCGACGAAGAACTCCTGGTCGAAGGAGGCGACGCCGAAGCCCGATGCCTGCCAGGTCTGTCCGAACGCATTGAACTGGGCCGTCGCGCGCGCGCCGCCCGTGCTGTCGAGTTCGATCACGTCGTCCGTGATGAGGTTGAACGCGCCCGGTGAGGTCGGCTCCGTCAGCGGAACGGTGTCGCCGCTGTCCTTCTCGAGATAGAGACCTTCGATGATGAAATACTGACCGTTGTCGCCAGCCGCGCCCCAAGCGCTGACCGCGCCCATCGACGAGACCATGCCGGCGATCACCAGCGCGTGCGAGACGCGCCCCAAACTACCCAATTTCATCTTGTATACCCCAGGTTGCTCTGCCGCTTTCGAGGCAAGACCTCGTCCTTAGGTGCGACCTGTCAGGCGTGCAAGTTAAAATGCGGGGTCCGGCAACGTTCGATCACAAAATGCACATTTCGTTTGAGGTTTCCAACGCCTGCGCGATGAGGACCGCTGGGCGCTGCGCGGCAAAGTTGCATTGCATTCGCGTTGGTTGTGCTGGCCGCACCTATTCGCGCGTTTCGGCCAAACCGGTGGCGTTATATTATGGGGACATAATGAACTAGTGGGGCAGACGGCTTCGGCGGCGGTCGCGCGCGACGAGGAGCTTGTCGACGCGGCGGCCGTCCATGTCGACGATTTCGAAGCGCCAGCCGGCTATGGTGACGCTCTCGCCCGTCTGCGGGATGTGTTTGAGGGCGGCGATGACGAGGCCGGCGGCCGTTTGCGCCGAACTGAGCTTTCCTTTGATCGCCAGGCGCTCCGTCAGTTCGTCGACCGGCATTGCGCCCGAGATCAGCCAGGAGCCGTCTTCCCGCTCGACGGCCATGGGATCATCTTCGCTCTCGTCGGAGCGGAAAGCGCCGGTGATCGATTCCAGAATGTCGCCGTTGGTGATGATGCCTTCGAACTGGCCGTACTCGTCGTGAACGAGGCCCATGTGAACGTTGGCCTCGCGGAGCAGCTTCATCACGTTCAGGACGTCGGCCGTGTCGGGCACGATGGGGGCGGGGCGCATCAAGGCGCGCACGTCGAGCTGTTTGCCGGCGAGTACGGCGTTGAGCGCGTCTTTTGCCTGCAGCACGCCGACGATCTCGTCCGGCTTGCCGTCGTAGACGGGGAAGCGGCCGTGGTGGGAGGCGAGGATCGCGCGGATGATTTCTTCGGGCGCGGCGGCGGCGTCGATGGGTTCGACGTCGGTCCGCGGGGTCATGATGGAGCGGGCCTTGCGGTCGCCCAAACGCAAGATGCCGGAGATCATCTGACGTTCTTCCGGCTCGATGGCGCCTGCGGCTTCGGCTTCGGCGATGAGGGCTTTGATCTCTTCGTCAGTGATGTCGCCGTCGGTTTTGCTGCTGCCGCCGAAGAGGCGCAGGACGAGCTTGCCCGAGATGTCGAGACCCCAAACGAACGGAGCGGCAAGGCGCGAGAGAACCGTCATCGCGGGCGCGACCAGCAGGGCGACGCGCTCCGGGTTTCTGAGCGCGAGCTGCTTGGGCACCAGTTCGCCGATGACGAGCGAGAGGAAGGTGATAAGCGTGACGACGACGCCGAAGCCGATCGTTTCGGCCATCGGCTCGCTGAGGCCTTGAACCATCAGCCATTGCGCGAGTTGGCCGGCGAGGCTTGCGCCCGACACTGCGCCTGCGAGCACGCCGACAAGCGTGATGCCGATCTGTACGGTCGAGAGGAAGCGTCCGGGTTCTGAGGCGAGAGCGAGGGCTCGGCGAGCGCCGGGCCGTTCGTCATCGGCCAGGGCTTTCAGCTTGCTGCGCCGCGCGGACACGACGGCGAGTTCGGACATCGCGAGTAAGCCATTGAGCACGACGAGAGCCAGCAGGATCGCGATCTCGACTAGCGGCATTTTGGGATTCACCTCGGGCGTTGTTTGCGGC
>JAEUMM010000197.1 GCA_016792645.1 Alphaproteobacteria bacterium
AAGGCAGCGCAGACGTTGCCGCCTTTCGCGTTCGAATTCACAACAGACGGCGACCGCATCGTGCCGGCGGTTCGCGGCCCGGTCGTCGGCACGCACGCGAATTGGGAGTGGGTGTTGGAGCCCGGCCGCCTTTGGGACGAAGACGCCGACGGCTTCACCCGCGCGAGCCTCCCCTTCGCGCTTCAAGAACGCAACGCCAACTGCACCCATCACGGCGCGCTGACCTTCGCCTTCAAGGCGGACGGCACGATCACCAACGCCGCTTATCAGATCGGGGCCGAGACCTGCGCCTATTTCAAGTTCGACCTCGCCGGCTGGGCCCGCGCCACATATCAGCCGCAGACCGTGCCCAACGCCGCCGCCCTCATCGCGTCGTACCGCACAGAAGTCGCGGGGCGCATGAAGACCGCGCCGATCGCCGACCTCGCGCGGGACCACCGCGGTGCCGCTCCAGCACAATTCGGCTCACGCCTCGAAATCGACGCCGGCGACATGACGGCCTACGGCTTCATCATCGACGGCAAGCACTACGTCGGCGGCTGCGAAACACGCGCGGGCACGTACCCTGATTGCGATGTGCTGCCCCTGCCGTCTTATTCGACAGCGAAGTCCATCTTCGCAGGCCTCGCCGCCATGCGCATCGAGAAGCTATACCCGGGCGCGCTACAAGCAACCGTCGCCTCGCTCGTCCCGCAATGCTCAGCCGCTCGCTGGGGCGACGTGAAGCTGATCGACGCGCTGAACATGGCCACAGGCAATCTGGCGTCGACCGGCATGGAGGTCGACGAGCGCTCATCCGCGATGCTGCCGTTCTTCCGCGCGGCCGATCACGCCGGCAAGATCAAAGTCGCGTGCGATATGTTCCCGCGCAAAGCGACGCCCGGAACGACCTTCGCCTATCATACTGTCGATACCTACATCCTAGGGACCGGACTCAACGCGCTGTGGCGCCAGAAGCGCGGCGCGTCCGCCGACGTCTATCGCGATGTGCTCGTCGATCCCGTCTGGCGGCCGCTAGGCCTCAGCCCCGACATCTACACGACCAAGCGCAGCTACGACGACGTGCGCCAGCCTTTCACCGGCTTCGGTCTGACTTATCACCGCGACGACATTGCCAAGATCGCCGTGTTGTTGAACGACAAGCTGGGCGCGTTGAACGGCGCACCGTCGTTCGACGAGCCGATGCTGAAAGGCGCGCTGCAACGCGATCCGGCGAACCGCGGCCTCATCGCGAACGGCGACAAATTCCGCTACCGCAACGGCTTCTGGGCCTGGAACGCGACCGACTATCTGGAGTGCGGGAAGGAAACCTGGATCCCGTTCATGTCGGGCTTCGGCGGCATCAGCGTCGCTCTCCTGCCGAACAACACCGTCTACTACTACTTCAGCGACGGCGACGTGTACGCCTGGGGCCGGGCCGCGGCCGAATCCAACCGCATCAGAAAATTCTGCTGATCAGGACATGATATGACCGACGCCGCATTGGAAGCACGCCCTACCTTTTTCCCGAAGGTGGCGCCGGATGGTTTGCTGGCAAGCGTGCTGTTGTCGTTCTTGGCGACGGCCGGCCTCTACTACGTCAACATTATGGCGGCGATCGTCGCGGGTCTGAAGGACGGTCTGGGCATTCCGGAGTCGGCGGCCGGCATCATCGGCTCGGCAAACGTGTATGGCGCAGCCGCAGGCGCATTCATCGCAGTGTTCGTCGTCAAGAGCCTGCCGTGGCGCCCAGTAGCGGTGGGTGCGCTGCTGGCGCTGATCGCGATCGATCTCGGATCGACCGTACTGCGCTCGGCCGATCTTCTGATTCCGATCCGCTTCATGCATGGCTTTATCGGCGGTGCACTGGTCGGCACGGCGTTCTCCGTCATCGCACGCACAAAATCGCCCGACCGCGTGTTCGGCATGTTGCTCATGGTGCAGTTCGGTCTGGGCGGCGTCGGCGTGATGTATTTGCCGGGCCTTGTGCCGCAGTACGGACCCCAGGTGCTGTTCCTGGCCCTTGCGGCATTTAGTTTCGTCACGCTGCTGATGGTTCCGTTCTTGCCGGAGTATCGCCGCGCGTCGGCGCCGGCACCGGGCACCGAGCAGCCGAAGGCGCCGATCAAGTGGCTGCCGTTGTCGTCCGCGATACTCGCGCTGTTTCTGTTTCAAGCCGGCAACATGGCCCTGGGCGCTTACATCATCGGCCTCGGCAAAACAGCCGGGCTCGAAATGGATTTCATCACGACGACGCTGGGCCTGGCCGCCTGGATCGGCGCCGTGGGTTCAGGCCTCGTCATCGTGATGGGCATACGTTTCGGACGATCCACGCCACTGCTGATCGCCCTCCTGCTTACCGTCGTGGGGAACTGGGCCTTCCACTACAGTGCGTCAAAAGAGGTCTATTTCATCGCTAATTGCGGTACGGCGATCACGTGGGCCTTCGTCATGCCCTATCTACTGGGCATGATGGCCTCGTTCGACAAGGCCGGCCAGATGGCGGCGGTTGGCGGCTTCGCCTCCAAGATGGGCCTGGCCACGGGCCCCTTCGTCGGTGCCTACCTACTCGACGGGGTAAGCTATGACGTCTTGATCAACATGTCCGTCCTAATGCTCGTCGCGAGCGCCTTCGCTGCGCTCGGGCCCGCAAACGACCTAGACCGCACGGCCGCTACCGCGTGAATACGTCTTACTCCCGGTAGCGTGAGGCATGGGACTGGCCGCTTAGGGCCATCCGTAGCCTTTTGGACTCTCTTGGCGGATGTTCGAGGAACGTCGGGACGAAGCCTGTGCTGAAGGCGGCGGCGATTAGACCGCGCGCGCGTCGTGCAGACGCGTGCTGGGTGCGTGTTAGAGACCTCAGCTGCGGTTATTCTTTTCCTCGGCGGCTGCTTTTGTCAGCACCAGCGTCGCGGCGCGGGCTTCATCTTCGTTGATGCCGCTGAACAGAGAGCGCGCGATTCTCTTCTTCAATCTGGAAACCGCGGCCGCTGCGTCGCGGCCTTTTGCGGTGATGCGCACGAGGTTTGCCCGTTTGTCGTCCTCGCCCCGCCGTTTTGAGATGTAGCCGTCCTGCTCAAGGCGCCTGAGAGCACGCCCGGCGTTGGTTCGGTCGACATACAGCATTTCCGACAGGGCGTCCTGAGCGGCGGCCCCACCTTTTTGCTGCAGCAAGGTCAGTAGCCGCGCCTCTGTGTGATTGAGGCCGAGTTCCGAGAAGAACCGTTCCGCCGTTTGATATCTGCGCCGGGCGAGAGCCCCGATGGCGTCGAGAAGTTCGATAAATCCGTCCATTTCCAGCACCCCTTGACATTATGTGCGTGCGCACGCATCTATCTACATAACGCTACTTCATGAGACTTGAAAATGAAACAAGAAACGTCCCAAGACGCTCGCGCGGAACGCACCGGCGGGCACGCATGGGACTGGTCGCCGGCATGGGCGCTGGCGGCCCTTTCGCTCTGCATGTTGCTGTCTTCGCTCGGCACCAGCGTTGCGAATGTGGCTCTACCGACATTGGCGCAGGCGTTCGCGGCTTCATTCCAGGCGACCCAATGGGTCGTTCTGGCTTATCTGCTGACCATAACGGCGCTCATCGTCGGCGTCGGGCGTCTCGGCGACATCGTCGGCCGGCGGCGGTTGCTTCTCATCGGGCTTGCTGTTTTCACCGCCAGTTCGATCGTTTGCGCTTTGGCGCCCGCGCTTTGGGTTTTGATCGCCGCTCGGGCGGTGCAAGGGCTGGGCGCAGCCGTCATGATGGCGCTTGCGTTGGCGATGGTCAGCGAGACCGTGCCGAAGGAAAAGATCGGCGGCGCGATGGGGCTTCTTGGGACCATGTCGGCGGTCGGTACGGCCCTCGGTCCGGTGCTCGGGGGCTTTCTCATCGCCGGATTTGGTTGGAAGGCGATGTTCCTCGTGAATGCGCCGCTGGGGCTTCTCGCCCTCTTCTTGGCCTACCGGTCTTTGCCTACTGATGGCGCGGTGTCTACGGCGTCTGACGCCCGGTTCGACGCTTTGGGCACCCTGTTGTTGGCTTTGGCGTTATCCGCCTACGCTCTCGCGATGACCGTCGGCGGCGGACGTTTCAGCGCGCTGAACCTCGCCCTCCTCGTGGCCGCAGTGTTGGGAGGCGCGCTTTTCGTGTTCGCGGAAGCGAGAGTGACATCGCCGTTGATCCGATTGACGGTATTCCACGACATGCGCCTGAACGTCGGACTTGGCGCCAGCGCCATCGCCTCGACGGTGGTGATGACGACCCTCATCGTCGGGCCCTTCTATCTGTCGCGCGCACTGGGTCTCGACCCCGCAAGCGTCGGCATGGTGATGACAGCCGGCCCGCTCGTCGCCGCCGCGACCGGTATACCTGCCGGGCGTCTCGTCGACCGCTTTGGTGTTCAAGGGATGACGCTGGTTGGCCTTGTCGGGATGGGCATCGCTTGCGCCGCCCTCTCGTTTATTCCGTCGTCGCTTGGCGTTCCCGGTTACGTCGTTCCGCTGACGGTCCTTACGGCCGGCTATGCTCTGTTCCAGGCCGCAAACAATGCGGCGATCATGAAGGAGGTTGGCGGCGATCGGCGGGGTGTCGTCTCCGGTATGCTCAACCTGTCGCGCAATCTCGGGCTTATCACCGGCGCATCCCTGATGGGCGCGGTCTTTGCGCTCGGTGCCGGAGGCGAAGACCTCACGGCGGCACCGTCAGGAGTCGTTGCCGATGGCATGCATTTCACATTCGGCTGTGCTGCAGCCCTGGTCCTCGCGGCCATCGCCGCGGTGGCGCACACCCTTCGCACAGGCATTGAGTTAGGCAGCGGCGGCGTTGTTCCCGAGGCCGGT
>JAEUMM010000421.1 GCA_016792645.1 Alphaproteobacteria bacterium
CCTTCGTGTCCTCGCCGCGTGTGATCGTGGCTGCTTGTCCGAACGTGGCGTGCAGTTCGGCCGACCACTTGTCGAGTCGCCGCGCATCCGCCGACCCGACAACGGCAGCGTCGAACACGAACTCCTCCGCCACGCCGCGCACCATGCGCCGCAACAGCAGCCCGTTCGGGATCACCTCGCCCGTCCACCCGCGCTCAAGCTCGTTCGACACGAGATCAAGCCGCGTCGCGACCGACTTGGCCGCCTCCGCAGCCTTCTGCGGATCGGACAGCGTGTCGGGGTTGAGCGCGCCGACGATCGCCGCCTGCTCGATCACGAACGTCGGGTACTTCGTCGCCAAGCTGGTCAGTGCGCCTTTCACGGTACGCGCAAACTCGGCCAGCGCGCCGAGATCCGGCCCCGCCACCTGCTCGCCGTTGGCCAGCTTCAGCACCGCGTCGCGCACGCCTTCCGCCATGACAAAGATTTCGAACTCGCGCTGATCCTTCAGATACCGCTCGGACTTGCCGCGCGTCACTTTGTAGAGCGGCGGCTGGGCGATGTAGATGTGCCCGCGCTCGATCAACTCCGGCATCTGCCGGTAGAAGAACGTCAGCAGCAACGTACGGATATGCGCCCCGTCGACGTCGGCGTCGGTCATGATGATGATCTTGTGGTACCGCACTTTGTCCGGCGAAAATTCCTCGCGCCCGATCCCGGTGCCAAGCGCCGTGATCAAGGTCGCGATTTCGCCCGACGACAGCATCTTGTCGAACCGCGCCCGCTCCACGTTCAAAATCTTGCCGCGCAACGGCAGCACCGCCTGGTTCAAGCGGTTGCGCCCTTGCTTCGCCGAACCACCTGCCGAGTCACCCTCGACGATGAAGATTTCGGACTTCGCCGGATCGCGTTCCTGACAATCGGCCAGCTTGCCCGGCAGCGACGACATGTCGAACGCACTCTTGCGCCGCGTCAGCTCGCGCGCCTTGCGCGCCGCTTCGCGCGCCGCAGCCGCCTCAACGACCTTAGCGACGACCGACTTCGCTTCCGCCGGATGCTCTTCGAGCCACGTCGAGAGCTGCTCGTTGACGACGCCTTCGACCACAGGCCGTACTTCCGACGAAACGAGCTTGTCCTTCGTCTGCGACGAGAATTTCGGATCCGGCACCTTCACCGACAACACGCAAGTCAACCCTTCGCGGCAATCGTCGCCGGTCAGCGCCACCTTTTCCTTCTTCGCCAAGCCCGAGTCGGTCGCATAACCGTTGACGACACGCGTCAGCGCACCGCGAAAACCTGCCAAGTGCGTGCCGCCATCCCGCTGCGGAATGTTGTTCGTGAAGCACAGCATGTTCTCGTGATAGCTGTCGTTCCACCACAAGGCGACCTCGACCGTTATCCCCTCGCGCTCGGTCTTGAACGTAATCGGCTTCGAGATCAGCGGCGTCTTCGTCCGGTCGAGATAGCGCACGAACGCTTCGACGCCGCCGTCGTAGTGCAGCGTCACTTCCTTCCGCTCGACCCCGCGCTGATCGACGAACTTGATCGTCACGCCCGAATTCAGGAACGCGAGCTCGCGCAGGCGATGCTCAAGCGTCGCGAAATCGAACTCCGTCTTCGTGAACGTGCCCGTCGACGGCAGGAACGTGACCTCCGTCCCGCGCTTACCCTTCGCCTCGCCGACAACCTTCAGCGGCGCTTCCGGATCGCCGTGACGGAAGCGAACGAAATGTTCCTTCCCGTCGCGCCAAATACGCAGGTCGAGCCACTCGGACAGCGCGTTCACGACCGACACGCCCACGCCGTGCAAACCGCCCGAAACCTTGTACGAATTCTGGTCGAACTTACCGCCGGCGTGCAGCTGGGTCATGATGACCTCGGCCGCCGACACGCCTTCCGACGTGTGAATGTCCGTCGGAATGCCGCGGCCGTTGTCATAGACCGTGCAAGACCCGTCGGCGTTCAGCGAGACGAAGACTTCGCTCGCATGCCCCGCCAGCGCTTCGTCGATCGCATTGTCGACGACCTCATAGACCATGTGATGCAGACCAGACCCGTCGTCGGTGTCGCCGATATACATGCCCGGCCGCTTTCGCACGGCGTCGAGGCCCTTCAGCACCTTGATGCTGTCCGCGCCGTAGTCGTCGCCGTTTTTCGGAACTTCTTTTTCGTCAGTCATCTGTCGAGATCCAATATGTCGAAACGTCAAACCGGCCGGATGTGGCCTTCGCTCACGCGCTGAAACTGCGCGGAGCCGTCGAGTGCGGAAAATGCGGATTGATCGGTGCCCGTCATCCAAGCCTGAACGCCGAGCGCGTCGATCTCATCGAACAACGCACGCCGCCGCCCTTCATCGAGATGCGCCGCGACTTCGTCCAGCAACAGAACCGGCGTCTCCAACCCGCCCGGCGCCGGCAAAGCCGCACCGGCAAGCGTCAATCGAATGAGCAGCGCCTTCTGCTCGCCCGTCGAACAAGCGCGCGCCTCACGTCCCTTCTCGCGGTGCCGGACGACGAAATCCGTCAGATGCGGCCCAACGCTGGTGCGCCCAGCATCGAGATCGTTCGACCGCGACGCCGCAAGCTGACCCACGAAATGGTCCTCAACCTCAACTGCCGCCATCCGCGTCAGCAAATCCTCGATCGACCCGGCAACGGCAATGTCGGCCCGCGGAAACGTCGACGCCCGCTGCGTCTCCATCACGCGCTCCAACTGACGAAGCCCTGCGAGCCGCGACGCGACCAGCGCCACACCGGCCTCTGCCATCGTCCGCTCCAGCGCATTCAGCCACGCCGTCTGCGCATGCGCGCGCAACGCGCCGATCCGCTCGCGCATCGCGCCCTCATAAGACGCCCAAAGCCGCGCATGCGCCGGATCAAACCCGGAAATCAGCCGATCCAAAAACCGCCGCCGCTCCGACGTGCCCTCGACGAACAGCCCATCCATTGACGGCGTCAGCCAAATCAAGCGCACGCGTTCGGCCAAAGCCGCCGGATTGCCGACCGGCACGCCGTCGATCCGCACCGCGCGCTTCGCGACACCGGCATCTTCGCCGCCCGGCATGTAACCGACGCCAAGCTGTGTATCGAACCCGCCGCTGGCCACCGTCGCCGACACCGCCCACGGCCGCCCCGCGGCCTCACCGGGAGCCGCCCGCGCCAATTCGCTGAGCTTCACGCCGCGCAAACCGCGCCCCGGCGCCAGCATCGACAGCGCCTCAAGCACGTTCGTCTTGCCCGCACCATTCGGCCCAACGAGCACCACGTGCCCCGGCTCAATCCGCAGATCGAGCATGCCGTACGATCGGAAATTGGTGAGCATCAGGCGCGTGATCGCCACGCGCGCCGTCGCGCGAGCCGACACTTCAGCCTTGGGCTCCCCGAAACTCATAACCGTTTGGAACCTGCGATGCTCAAACGCGCATCGGCATCAGAACGTAAAGCGCGGCCTCGCCTTCGGCCTCGCGAACCAAGGTCGGCGATCCCGCGTCCGAGAACAGGAACACCGCCTTCGCCCCGTCGATACGCTCCAGAATGTCCATGATGTAGCGCGCGTTGAACCCGATCTCGATCGGTGCCGCTTTGTATTCGATCAAAAGCTCTTCCGTCGCCGTTCCGGCCTCAGGACTCACGACGCTCAGCGTCAACTTGCCCTTCTCGAGATTGAGCTTCACGGCGCGCGACTTCTCGGTCGACACCGTCGACACGCGGTCGATCGCCTCTTTCAGCTCGTCGCGCACAACCTCGAGCACCTTGTCGTTGCCCTGCGGAATCACGCGCTGATACTCGGGGAACGTGCCGTCGATCAGCTTCGAGGTCAGCGTCACCGACCCGATGTTGAACTTGATCTTCGTCTCCGACACCGAGATATCGACCGCATCGTCGATATCTTCCAGCAGCTTGCGCACTTCGTTGACCGTCTTGCGCGGCACGATGATGCCAGGAATCTCCGCCGCGCCTTTCGGCGCCTGCGCCTCATAGCGTGCGAGCCGATGCCCGTCGGTCGCTACGGCGCGAAGGAAGGTCTTACCCTTCTCCTGAAGCGCGTGCAGATAGATGCCGTTCAGATAATACCGCGTCTCTTCCGTCGACACAGCAAACCGCGTCTTGTCGATCAGTTCGGCGAGATCGCGCGAACCCAGCGAAAACTTGTGCGGCAACGTGCCCGCCGCCATCGTCGGGAAATCCTCCCGCGGC
>JAEUMM010000443.1 GCA_016792645.1 Alphaproteobacteria bacterium
AAGCAACCCCGACAAGCTTGCCGAGATGACGGCGCTACTGACCAAGATCAACGACGAACAATCGAAACCGCTCTGGCCGTCCCTTTTGGAGGGCTCCGTCCCCATCGACCGCCCCCTCGACACGCCCGAGGTCGAAGGCGAGGAGTATGTCTATTGGCCGAACTGAACCTTTCACACGTAGACGTTTGAACCCGCATGGCAACGCGGACGATCATTCTCGCTGCCGCTGCCGTGCTGCTCCTTGGCGTCACGCTCTATTTCGTCTTGGACGCGGGTGACACTGTCCCCGCAATACGCGCCTGCCCGCTCCAAATCGAAGAGCGCTCACAACATCCCGGCATGGTCTGGATCCCCGGCGGGACGTTCGAGATGGGCGGCGACGTCTATCCCGAAGAAGGCCCGCGCCGCACGGTCAGCGTTGACGGCTTCTGGATGGACCGCACCGAAGTCACCAATGCCGACTTCGCCACATTCGTGAAAGAAACTAACTATGTCACCGTCGCAGAACGCGCGAGCAACCCCGGCGCCGCCGTCTTCGTGATGCCCTCAGGCGACGCTGACCTCTCAACCGCCGCCGCTTGGTGGCGCTACGTCAAAGGCGCGAACTGGAAGCACCCGGGAGGCCCCGACACGTCGATTGAAGGCCGCGACCACTTCCCCGTGACCGCCCTCGCCTACGAAGACGTCGCTGCTTACGCCAAATGGAAAGGCCGCGCGTTGCCGACGGAAGCGCAATGGGAATGGGCCGCCCGCGCCGGCGCGCCGTACACGGACGATAACCCGCAACCGAAAGACGCCAACACCTGGCAAGGCGTCTTCCCGCTGATCAACACGAGCGATGACGGCTTCGCCGGCATCGCGCCGGTCGGCTGCTTCAAACCGAACGCCTACGGCCTCAACGACATGATCGGCAACGTCTGGGAGTGGACGGTCGACACCTATGCCGGCCACACGCCCAAAGCGCACGTGATCAAAGGCGGTTCCTACCTCTGCGCCGCAAACTACTGCCTGCGCTACCGCCCGCAGGCGCGCCAGCCGCAGGAAGCCGACCTCGGCACGAGCCACCTCGGCTTCCGTACCGTGCTCAACGCGCCCGGCCCGAACTAGAACAACCGCATCTCGAACGTCGCAAAGAAAATCGCCACGCCGCCGAACAGCACGGCCGCAAACAACCGCGCGATCCCGTACCCGACCCTGCCGTTCCGGAAATTCGCAATCGCAAGCGCCAGATAAATCGCCGCGACAACGCCCAACGCGATCGTGATCGCCAAATCCTGATCGATATAAGAGTCCGACATGCCCCGCCTAATGTGAATCCCGCGCTTCCCCGCGCGTCGTGATGATATCAATGTAAAGCGTCGCCGGCTCGAAACACGCGCCCGTCGACAACTGCCCGGTGTTGGCGCGCGCGATCTCTTCCCACGGCGTTTGCGACTGAAATCTCGGCGGCGCCCACGCCTTGCGCCGCGTGGCCCATTCGCCTTCCGGCACCACGGCATCGACGCGCCGCGTGTTGAGATCGACGCGGATCACGTCGCCCGTCTTGAGCAACGCCAAGCCGCCACCGACCGCAGCCTCCGGCGATGCGTTCAAGATCGACGGCGAAGCGCTGGTCCCGCTCTGCCGCCCGTCGCCGATGCACGGCAGCGCCGCGATCCCGCGTTTGATGAGTGCGTCGGGCGGCTGCATGTTCACGACCTCCGCCGACCCCGGATACCCCACCGGCCCGCAATTGCGCATCACCAGCACGCAATTCTCGTCAATGCCCAGCGACGGATCGTTGATGCGCGCATGATAATCCTCAGGCCCTTCAAACACGATGGCGCGCCCCTCGAACACGCCCGGCGCCGCCGCACGTTTCAGATAGCGCGCCGCAAATTCCTCGCCAATCACGCTCGTCTTCATGATCGCCGCGTCGAACAGATTACCCGACAACACCAAGAACCCGGCCGCCGCTTTCATCGGTGCGTCGACGGAACGGATCACGTCGGCGTCGTGCGTGCGCCGACCCCGATACGTCGCGCCGACCGTCTTACCTGACACCGTTATCGCGTCCTCGTCGATCAACCCCGCCGCCATCAACTCCGCGATCACCGCGATTACGCCGCCCGCGCGATGAAACCCTTCCCCCAAATGCGCACCGGCCGGCATGCAGTTGACGAGCAGCGGCACCTCATAGCCATGCGTCTGCCAATCGTTGAGCGACAGCTCGACACCCATATGGCGCGCAATCGCGATCAGATGCGGCGGACAATTCGTCGACGCGCCGATCGCCGCCGCGACACGGATCGCATTCAGAAACGCCGCGCGCGTCATGATCTGCGACGGCTTCAAATCCTCATGCACCATCTCGACAATGCGGACGCCGGTCTCATGCGCCATCTGCGCTCGCTCGCGATACGGCGCAGGGATCGCAGCACAGCCGGGCAGCGACATGCCTAGAGCCTCGGCGATCGAGTTCATCGACAGCGCCGTGCCCATCGTATTGCAGTGTCCCGCGGAAGGCGCGCTCGCCGCCGCCATCTCCATAAACTCCTGATATCCGATCTCGCCCTTGGCGAGCATCTGCCGGCCCTGCCAAATGATGGTGCCCGACCCCGCACGCTGGCCGCGCCACACGCCGTCAAGCATTGGCCCACCGGACAACACGATCGCCGGAATATTCACCGTCGCCGCCGCCATCAAACAGGCCGGCGTCGTCTTATCGCACCCGGTCGTCAGCACGACGCCGTCAAGCGGATACCCGTGCAGCACCTCGACCAGCCCGAGATACGCCAGATTGCGATCCAGCGCCGCCGTCGGCCGCTTCCCCGTCTCCTGAATTGGATGCACCGGAAACTCCAATGCTATGCCGCCGGCCTCGCGGATTCCCTCGCGCACCCGTTGCGCCAACTGGAGGTGATGTCGATTGCAGGGCGAAAGATCGGACCCCGTCTGCGCAATGCCGATAATCGGCCGACCCGACTGCAGCTCCTCGCGCGTCAGGCCGTAATTCAGGTACCGTTCCAGATAGAGCGCCGTCATCCCGGGGTTTTCCGGGTTGTCGAACCAGCGGCGGCTGCGCAAGGATTTCGTCATGCGACGGATGAGACCTCGTTCGAACGTTCAAGCCCTTCAGGACCAAAGAGGAACATAGACCCCATGGCCTTGCGCGTCATCGCCGCCCTTGTCTTCGCCTTCTTGATCGCCCTGCCCCCTGCGCACGCCCAAGGCAAGGCCACGGTCGAAACCGTCCTCGGCGACTGGCCCGATGCCGCCCGCGCCAACCGCGCAGTTCCCTACAAGATCTACTATCCGACGAACGTCCGCGGCGCGCGTCCGATCGTCATCTTCTCGCACGGCCTGGGCGGCAACCGCGAAGGGGCGGAGTATCTGCTCCGCTTCCTGGCGGAGAACGGCTACGTCGCCGTCGCGGTTCAACATCCCGGCTCCGACACGCCCGCCGTCCGCGGCGAACTGGAAAAAAGCGGCGGCGCCCTCGATCGTGAGGACGCGGCGGGCAAACTCAGGGACAGCACATCCCCGCAAACCGCCGCCGAACGCTTCCGCGATATCCCCTTCGCGATCGATCAACTGACGCAGATGAACGCAAACGACCCGAAGCTGCGCGGTCGCCTCGACCTCGCACGCATCGGCATGTCGGGCCATTCCTTCGGCGCGCTCACGACGCTTGCACTGTCGGGTCAAGCATTCGCAGGCGGCCGCTTCTCCTTCGCCGACGCGCGCATAAAGGCTTCGATCGCCTACAGCCCGTCAAAGCCGCGCATGGGCGACCCGGCGCAGGTCTTCGCAACAATCCAAGTCCCGGTCTTCCACATGACCGGCACCGAAGACAAAACGCCCTTCGATCGCGGCGAGCCGCCCGAGAGCCGCCAAGTCCCCTACCGCAGCACCACCACAGCCGACAAATTCCTGATCGTCTTCGCCGGCGGCGACCACATGATCTTCTCCGGCCGCGACCTGCGCGGCGAGACCAGGCCCAACGATCCGAAATTCCACGCCCTCATCCAGAAAGCCTCGCTCGCCTACTGGGACGCCTACCTCATGGGCAACAAGGACGCGAAAGCCTACCTCACCGACGGCCGCTTCAAACAAGACCTCGGCGCCAACGGCACGTACGAGTTTCAGCTGCGCTGACGGCGCACTACTCTTTCTCTTCCGTCAGAAAATCGCGTCCCGCGCGATCCTCGATCTCGACGATCCACAAGTCGCTGTCGCGCGAACGCGCGCGCGCGACATAGGCCTCGGCATCTGCATCCGGCACCACATCCAGCCCCGTCGCTTTCACCCAGCGCCGTTGTCCGTCGCGGCCATAGCTCGACGACCACACGCGCGCCGTGCCGTCGAGCAGCGCGATCTTCACGACCACCGCGCCTGAATCCGGTTCGCCTTTGCGCGCGACGAAGGCGGCGGCGCCGGCAATCTCGGCGCGTCGGATCAACGCCGAAACCCATATCCATGTTTTGAGCCGCGGCTCCGTCATTTCCTAACAATTCCTTACCCGGGGAAATAGAGTCTCTTGAGTCAAAATTGCCACTGGTTGCTGGACTCGTTCTGCGATTCCTTACAGTCAGCGATTCGGGGCGAATCGCTTGTTGTGAAGGGGCTATTGCGTGGCGACTCCATCTGTGGCGGCGAAATCGAACGCGCGCAAGTCCTCGGATCGTCTCGTTTTCCAAAGCGTCCCACTTGCCCGCGCCGCCGCCTTGGCCGTAGGCGCCGCGATCTTGATCGTGCATTTGACGTGGCGCATCGACACGACCTTTGCAGGCCTCGATGTGACGGGCTTGACGTTGTCGATCGCCCTCTTCGCGGTCGAAGCCTTCATCGCCGTTGCGCTGACTCTGACCGCGCTCGCCGAAATCGCACCCGCCGCGCTCAAGATCGAGCCGGCCGCGATCCCCGAAGTCGATCTGCCGACCGTCGACATATTCATCCTGATCTCGGACCCAAAGCAGGCGCCGAAGGCAACTTACTCTCTCGCTGCCGCCTCGCAGCTCGACTACCCGCGCGACCATCTCCGGCTGCATCTCGTAGGCCTCGACCGCGCAACCGATTCGGAAGCGCTGCAAGCGCTCGCCGACCGCACCAACGCCTCCTGGCTCGCCGCCTCGCCGGAGGCGACCGCCGGCAGCGCGGTCAACGCCGCGCTGGCCCGCACAGCCGGCAGTCTGGTGTTGATCTTGAACGCGGGCGAAACGCCGACGCCGGATCTCTTCCGCCGCATCGCCGCCGGTTTCCACGACGACCCGCGCCTCGCCTTCATCGACGTGCCCGCCTTCGCCATCGACGGCGATCCGGTGCTGACCGACCTCGACGTGACGCAGCGCATGCCCAACGACCCGGGCCATTTCTTCAAGTCTTGCCTGAAGACGATCGGCGCCGCGTCCGGAAATTTGGGTCTCGGCCAGCGCACCGTTTGGCGCCGCGCCGCCTTGATGGCGTCCGGAGCATGCTCACGCTGGAACATGCGGCCCGACGCGCCCGCGCGCATCCGCTCGGCTGAGTCCGGCTGGCGCCGCGGCATCGTTACCCGCCCGATGGTCGCCGTCATCGCGCCCGACACCGTGAAGGAATATCTGCGCCAGCGTCTCACCACGCGCATCGGCACCATCGACGCTGCCTTGACGCGCGATCCCCTTCTCGCCCGCGGCCTGACGCTGCGCGAGCGCCTGTCGTGGACGCCCGCCCTGTTCGCCAGCTTGATGCCCTTCGCCTGGGCGCTCGCCTTCGCGCTGCCGCCGCTCGCCGTGTTGTTGCGCATCGAACTCTTCGGCGGCGTCGGCATGATCGAAGGCGCCGCCATCACCTTGGCCACGACCGTCGCCGCGCTCGCGCTCGCCGGCACGCTCAACGCCGGCATGCGCGACAATCTCATTGCCGGTTGGAGCGAGATACTGGAGTCGCTGCTCTCCGCGCCATCGCTCGCCAGCCTCATGACACGGCGCGAAAAGGCAGAGCGCGTCCCCGATCCGGAACATGCGAACGGCCTTCTCGTCGTCTTGTTCGCAATCTCGCTTGCGGCCACCACCGCTGGCGTCGCCGGTTGGTTCTTGCGCCCCGAGTATCAGCACATGCTGGCGCCGCTGCTCGGCCTCACGATCTTCAGCGCATGCTTGTTCGCCTGCCTGCTGGGTGCCATCGCCGAACCGCGCCAGCGCAGACTGTCGCCGCGCATGAACCGGCGCGTTCAAGCCGAACTCCTGCTCGGCGGCGTGACGCACGCGGGCCGCCTGGCCGACATCTCGGTTCACGGCGCCCGCTTCCTCGCCGAGGATTTCGTGGAGATGAATGCGCGCGCGCTGACCGGACAGCTCACGCTCAAGACGCCGTCGGGCACCACGGTCCTGCCGGTCCAACTCTCGCGCCAGACCACAGCCGGCGGCCGCAGCGCCTTCGGCCTCTCCTTCACCGGTCGCACCGTGGGTGAGTTCGCCACAGTGGTGCGCCTCGCACACCGGTCGGGCGACGCCTACGCCGACGCCTGCGATGCACGCGCAAAACCCGCAGGCCTCGCCAGGCTGTTTGCGGCCTCAAGCTGGCGGGGCATCTGGGCTTTCTTGCGCAAACTCTCGCCGCCGACGCGCGACGAGTCGCGCTGGATCCCGATCCGCCGCCCCTCGCGCCGCACAGGCACATAAACCTAACGGCTCGAGATGCGCGGCTGGCTCCCCGTGCGCTGACGCCAGCGGCGCTCGAACCAATCATCCAGGTGCAACACCTGTTCGACCTTTGCGCGCGTCGCCTCGTCCATCCCCCGGGTCAGATCGACGACGCACATCCGGTCCACGACGCCACCGTCGGCCGGCGTCTCACCCGGCAACGCAAACACCACCGGCACGCGCGCACCCCGAAGCTTCTCGTCGACCCTCACAAGATCGTCGAGCCGCCCACGCAATCGGCTCTCGCTCAGCAACGAACGTCTGACGTTCCCCGGCAACGCGATTGAGTAACCGACGCTGCCATCTTCGTCGCACGTCGGATATACGGCCAGGACGGCATTGTAGGTATGAGCCTCGCGCTCCATCGTCCAGAAATCGCCAGTCTCGATACCGGCTTCCGTGAAGCGCATATCGCGAGCCCGCTCGTGCGGCCACCACACTGCAACGCCGCCCGCAAGCAGCACGTTCCACACCAGCACGATGACCGCCGTCGTAATCCCCCACGTGCGCATAAGCTCGCCCGCGTCGAAGGACGTATCCGGCGTCAGCGAGCGGTCGCGCACGCGCTTGACGATCTCGTGTTCGAGTTCCCCTGGCGCCCCGGCCGCCTTCAACATCGCGGCACCGCTCGCCTCTGCCGCGCGCCGTGAAGCAAGCTTCAAAATCGCATTCGGCACAAACGCCAGCGAAATCACCAGCAAGAGTGCGACACCCCGCGTGGCCATTCCATCGACCAAATAAAACTGCCACCCCTCGGACGCCGGCCCAAAAGTCTGCGTCAGCACACGCTCGACATCCCACAGCAGCACAAGCGCAAGCAGGCCAAGCCCGGCGAACGACCAGATCGACAGCGCCCTCGCCTCCCGAACGCCATCGGCCAAGCCCTGACCAGCAACATAGTCGCGAATCTGCTGCACGCAGACGCCGGCGAACGAGACCTCTTCAGGCGACAAGTCACGCTCAAATCCGTTTGTGTTGCGTTCGCGCCGCCGCTCGCTGAACCAGTTGAGCGCGCCGACGATCAAGAAGAGCGCGATCATCAACTGCCCGGCGATGACCACGATCGGCACCAGGCTGCGCCAAATGACCTCCGACGCCACAGTCAGGCTGATCGGTCGCCCTTCGATGAACGCACGGTCCAGAAGGATGTACGCGATGAGCGCCAGCCCCAACACAAAGACACTGACGGTAACCGTCACGGCGAACGTCACGGAACGGCGCAGATATGAGGCAGGAACAAACGGCGCGCTCTTGCCCGTGCCGGCCGCGATTCCATGATCCACGTCCGGCGCCGGCACGCGCGACCGCGCCACCGCGGCCATCGGCGCGCTCAGCAACGCCAACAATCCCAACCCACCGGGCAGCACGGTCCAGAGCAGAGGCAACTCAGCCATGCTCGCACGGGCGGCGAAGGTCAGCATCATCACGGCAAGCGTCAGCCGCGCCAAGGTTCCGAACACCGCGCCGGCAAGCTGCGAAACGAACCCTTCTCCCGGTGGCGACAAACCCAACAGGCCGGCATGCGTGAACACCAGCCCCGCGTAAGCAAGCACCAGTCCGGCCAAGAGAAAGCGATCGGCCTCGAGATAGAACCCAAGGTCGACGATCGTCGGCTCGATCAAATAGACGCCCGCAACGATCAGCGCCGCCCCCACGGCCGCATCCAGCGCCGCCACGGCATCAACCCATCGCAAGCCTTGCGGCGCACCCGCCAAGGCGTTTCCCCCAAAGTCCCCCAAAGACCTTAGCGCGCCGCGCGTGCCCATGGTGACACAGCGCCAAGGTTAAAGCTGGAGGACCTCCCGCCGTCACGTCGGGAAAGCCGCCACGAAGGCAGTGATTCACCGTATGCGAGCGGGCGCGCGTCACCCCATGCGGCGTCCGCCCGAACGAAGGGGCGCCATCTCAGTCCGCCCGCACGGCCGCGCCGCCATCGCGCAGCAGTTCGCTCTGGCACCACGGCCGATTGCTATAATTACGGGGACATAATGAGTTCCCCGTGCCGGCGCGCGGCGCGAAACGAAATTCCGCGTTCACGCAACGATCAAACACAAATAATCATTTGAACCAATATGTGCATCTCGCACGACCGCACTTGACTCTCGGCGTGAGAGGGCCAAACTAAATCCAAGACGATTGCGATGGTGGACAGCGGTTGAACGTCGGCCGTTATCGCCGGAAGCAGGCAGGACGCCCCTCGTGTCGCCGCCTGCGCCCTGAAAGCAGGGACGGCCCGGCAAACGCTGGAACACCCGTGTCGTCGAGGGCGCGCACGCGCCGCTAGTGTAAACAATGTTAGGAGGGAGCATGACGCCACCTGGTAGTTCAACCGCCTCCGCCACACGCAGCGGAGGCACGATCTGCTGAATCCGAAGGCCCTTGCGCCCGCACGGCGCGCACGACATGCGTGCGATCCGCGCAAACCCGGTCAGCCGGTCGTACAGACGAAAATTTTGGCATCAGCAACGAGGGTGAAACAAACCTCGTAACCCGTCCGGCTCCAGCTGGACAAATCGGAAGTGAAGATGAGCCCCGTGGAGCGACGCGTCGCCCCGGGGCTCTTTCATTTTCGGCCGGCACCGTTGCACCGAGCGCAATCGATCCTTTTAGACGAGCATGAGGCGCGCGATCATGATGCGCCAACAAGCAAACAAGAGAGCGTCATGCAACAGCCCCCGGCCCACGCCGCTTCAATCGCCGCCGCGCAAGCATGCCTGGATGCGTTCATGGCGGCATTCAACGCGCGCGACGTCGTCGCGTTTGAGCGCACCTTCAACTTCCCAAGCATTCGCCTTGCGTCAAACACGCTCGCCGTTATCGAACCCGGCTATCACAAACCGGAGATGTTCGATCGCGGCGCACTGAAAGATTGGCACCACTCCGCCTGGGAACGCCGCGAGGTGATCCACGCCGGTGTCGACAAGGTCCATCTCGACACGCGCTTCACGCGCTACCGCGCCGACGGCAGCATCATCGGCGCCTTTGACTCGATCTATGTCGTAACGTGCGAGGATGGCCACTGGGGCATCAAGGCCCGGTCAAGCTTCGCGCCGTAATCGCCCCGCCACCAAATCTGCGGGTACGCAATCCGCGTTGATTTGGTGGCGGGGCTCGCTCCCCTCGGAACGAAGCTCAGGCGCGCACGCGAAATCTCTCAGGATAGACAAGCGTGCCGTCCGTCGCCGGCGCCGCGGCCGCGACGATCGGCAGACGCAGCGTCACGGTCGTGCCGTCGCCAAGCGCGCTTGCGATCGACATGGTTCCGCCATGCAGCTCCGTCAGGGACTTGACGAGCGACAGCCCCAACCCCGTCCCCTTTTGCCGCTGCAGCGCGCCCTCGACCTGTTCGAACGGTTTGCCGATACGCGCGAGATCCTTCTCCGGAATGCCGACGCCCGTATCCGCAACCTTGATCACGACATCGCCGCCGTCGACGCGTGCCGAAACCACGACGCGGCCTTCCGACGGCGTGAACTTCACGGCGTTCGACATCAAATTTATCAGACTCTGCTTAATCGCCCGCGCGTCCGCCGACAGCATCATGCGCTCCGGCACATCGACGCGAAGCTCGACGCCCGCCTCGTCGGCAAGCCCCTTCACCATCGCCACGCTTTCTTCCGCCAGCGTGCGCACGTCGCAATTCGACCGCTCGATCGTGAACTTGCCCGCCTCGATCTTCGACATGTCGAGGAGATCTGAAACAAGGTCCACGAGATGCATGCCCGAATTGCGGATGTGATCCGCATACTCACGATACTTGGTGTGCCCGACCGGACCGAAGATCTCGTTCCGCATCACGTCCGAGAATCCGATGATCGCATTCAGCGGCGTGCGCAGCTCGTGCGTGATCGACGCCAGGAACCGCGTGCGGGCGCGCAGCGCCTCGTCCGCCTCGTCGCGCCGCGACGCAAGCTCGACGACCTCCGCTTTGTGCTCCGACACGTCGCGCGTCACCGCAACCGACTGACCGTCGGCGCCCTGTGCGCGCATCTCGACGGGTACGTAGGATCCGTCGCGCCGGCGCAGACGGAACGCAACCGTCTGTATCTCGCCGCCGGCCGCACGCGAAAGCGCCCGCTCGACCGATTTCAGATCCTGGATATGCACCATCATCGCCGGGCTCAAACCTTCAAGCTCGCGCGCAGGAACGTTCAACATCTCTTCCGCCGCAGCCGACGCGTACAACACCGTGCCGTCCGCCGCATGGCGCGTGATGAGATCCGCCGACGACTCGGTCAATGAACGATGCAACGCCTCGTTCGCGCGCGCGCGTGCCACTTCTTGCGCCTGCCGCCGTTGGAACGCGCGCAGCGAAAGCGTGCCCACGATCAACGCCGCGAACAACGACGTCGCGTAAACGAACCCCGACAACACCGGATCGATCCGCGACACAGGCAGCCAGCCGAACAGTGCAAGCAGCGACACCACGAAGAACCCGCCGCCCGCCGTCAGCGCACTCACCGTAACCGCTGAGCGGCGGCCGGATATCGCGGCCTCAATCGGCACGATGAGGAGCCACGGCAACGCCGCCGAAGCAAGACCGCCGGTGTAGATCGCCGCAAACGTAACGAACCCCGCGAGACAGAGCGCCGAGATCGCTTCACCGCGCGCGAGGTCGCCGCCGTTGCGCACCCAAAGCCCCAACGGCAACGGCATCCACAAGAACAGAAACGCCAGCATCGTCGCGAAATCGACATAGCCGAACAGCGCCCAGTGCAGCGGCCAAAGCGCGAGGCCGATGCCACCGGCCATCAAGTTCGCCGACACGAACGCCCGCCGCCGCTCACCCTCGCTCGCAGCCTCTGCCCCCAGAACGCCATCGAAGGCGTCCAGCAAAAAATCTCCAGCCGTCCTACGCAACCCAAGCATCCGACTCGCTTCCCCATTGGTTAACGCGAGGCTCGCCCCCAAAGGTTAACGAAATCTTAAACGCCGCACCGAGGCACCGCGCTCAGAAATGATCACGAAAGAGTCCGCGCCGCCTCGCAACACAAACCAAAGAGTCCGAAGCGCCTCTTAAGGCAACCTTCAGAGTCCGCAGCGATCCTTAAATTCATCTCAACCAACCGCCGCGCTTCGTAAGATTTCTTCATCAAGAGCGCGACGCACCGATCCGTTT
>JAEUMM010000454.1 GCA_016792645.1 Alphaproteobacteria bacterium
CCGATGATGAGCGTCAGCTTCGGCACCTGCGCGCACGCAACCGCGGTGACAAGCTTCGCACCGTCCTTCGCGATCCCGCCCGCCTCATACTTCGCGCCCACCATGAAACCGGCGATGTTCTGCAAAAACAGCAACGGTATCCCGCGCTGACACGCGAGCTCAATGAAGTGCGCGCCCTTCAACGCCGATTCCGAAAACAGAATCCCGTTGTTCGCAAGTATCGCGACCGGCATCCCCCAAATATCCGCAAACCCCGTCACCAGCGTCGTGCCGTAGAGCTTCTTAAACTCATCGAACACCGACCCGTCGACCAACCGCGCAATCACCTCTCGCACGTCGTATTGCGTGGCCAGCGACTGCGGCACGATCCCATCAAGTTCGCCGATATCGTAAGCCGGCTCCACCGGATCCCGCAGCACCACCTCCGGCCGCTTCGCGCGATTGAGCGTCGTCACGATCCGCCGCGCCAGCGCCAGCGCATGTGAATCATCCTGCGCGTAGTGATCGGTGACGCCGCTCTTGCGCGAATGCGTATCCGCCCCGCCCAGCTCTTCCGCCGTCACAACCTCGCCCGTCGCCGCCTTCACCAACGGCGGCCCGCCGAGAAAGATCGTGCCTTGATTGCGCACGATGATCGACTCGTCCGACATCGCCGGCACATACGCGCCGCCCGCCGTACACGATCCCATCACGACGGCGATCTGCGGAATCCCCATCGCCGACATGTTGGCCTGATTGTAGAAGATGCGCCCGAAATGCTCCCGGTCGGGAAAGATGTCCGCCTGGTTCGGCAAATTAGCCCCACCTGAATCGACGAGATAGATGCACGGCAGCCGGTTCTCGCGCGCGATCTCCTGCGCGCGCAAATGCTTCTTCACGGTGATCGGATAATACGTCCCGCCCTTGATCGTCGCATCGTTGCAGACGATCACGCACTCCTGCCCCTCGACACGCCCCACGCCGGTGATGATCGAGGCCGCGTGGATCTCTTCCTCGTACACACCGTTCGCGGCCAGCGGCGACAGCTCCAAGAACGGTGTCCCCGGATCGACCAGCCGCTGCACCCGCTCACGCGGGAGCAGCTTGCCGCGCTCCACATGCCGTTGGCGCGACCGCTCGTCGCCGCCCTTGGCCGCAACCGCAATCCGCTCAGAAAGCTCGGTGGTCAGTTTGGCCATCGCCGCCGCGTTGGCCTTAAAGCGCTCGTCGCGCGTCGAAATCGAAGACGTCAGTCGTGACATGGGAATCCGGAGCTTGCGGAAACGACGACCATGGTCATTCCCCCGCAAGCGCCGGAATGCAAGAGCGAATTGCTGGGCCGGCTCCGAGGCCGCTCTAGCCGGCAGGCTTACCCTGAACGAGCCGCGCCAAAAACCACTTGGTCAGCATCGCCCGCTCGTAGCGAATCGCGTCGCTGGAGGAGGAGGCACGCCCAACGCCGTTGAGATACGTTGGATCGCTGATAGTCTCTTCGCCGCTCGTCACCGCGCGCCCGTTTTCTTCCAAGGCATAGCGCAGCTTGATCCGCGGCGGGCTGATGTCGTCGTAGATGCGCACGTCGTCTGCGCCCGACCGCAACGTATCGCGCCGCCCGGCAATGTCGATATCGACAACATCGATCTTCAGCGTCTGGTTCGGCCCCAGATTGCGTTGCGCCAGGTCGCTCAAGTGCGCGCGAATCTCGCGCAGCACCGCCTCGCGCGTCGGTTGCTCGCGCATACCGCCCTTCGCGCCGGGATCGCTATAACCGTCCGGGTTCAGGAAGTTCACCTCCGCCGTCCCGGCCAAAGCGGCCGAGGCACCGAGAACCAAGGCGGCAACCGCCGCCGCAGTCGTGAGTACACGCATATGGGTCTATCTCCCGTGTGAACATGAGGCGCGCATTTTACAACGCCCGACGTGGCTGCCACCACACGCCTTCGTGTTGGGTTCCAGTGCTATAAGCGGCCCCATGGACTCGTTTCTGCACGATATGTCGTGGGTAGTGCCGCTGCGCTCGCCGGCCCTCACCCAAATCTTCCATGCCCTCACCCTGCTCGGCTACATGGAGTTCTTCCTGGTGCTGCTGCCGGTCGGCTATTGGCTGTGGGACAAAGCGCTGTTCACGCGCGTCGCGATCCTCGTCGGCATTGTCGGCCTTTCGAATTCCTTCCTGAAGGATCTGTTCCAGGATCCGCGTCCGCCTCTCGCGCTCGCACTCGACGGCCGCGTCGGCGATTCCTTCGGCCTGCCCTCCGGCCACGCGCAAGTCGCGACCGCGATGTGGCTCTGGCTCGCCTATGAGATCAAACGCCCCTGGGCTTGGGTCGCGGCGATATTGATCGCGGCCGGCGTCTGCGCGTCGCGCCTCTATCTCGCGGTCCACGACGTCGAGGACATTCTCGCCGGCATCATTCTCGGCCTCGGCAGCATCGCCGTCCTCGCCGTGCTGATCTCCGACGACTTCAAGGCCTGGCACAATCTCGACCCGAAGGTGCAGCTCGCAGGCATCGCCGCGCTCGCACCGCTCATGTGGCTCATCTGGCCGCGTCACCCGTTGCCGGTTTCGATCTACGCGCTTGTCGCCTTCCTCTTTTTCTGGTGGCTTGGCCGCATGATCGAGCAACGGTCCGTCCACTACCGGCGTCACAAAAATTGGATCGTCGCCGGCCTCGCGACCGTCGTCGGCGTCATCGTCCTGTTCGGCTTCATGTGGATAAGCGCCAAACCTTTGAACGTGTTGCCCAAGGAGGCGGCACTCGCGATCCAATTTGCCGTAATTTCACTCTACGTGACGGCGTTGGCCCCCGCCGCATTCCGCGCCATCGGCCTTGCGGATCGCAGCGCGCCTTAACAAATTGCGGCTTTACCGACACAGCACACCAATGTCCGCGCGTGTCACATGAGATTTACACTCGGACGCCCCGCACGCGGTACTTTGGGTACAGCCGCGTGATTCGAAGGGGGTCACAACGTCAGTGCCAGTACGGCGAGTCAAAGACCGACACGAGTCTTGCGCAAATGTTTTGAGCGCAAGCAGAGCTGCACCGACGCCCTATTCGCCTGCAATCAAGCATCAACTGATCATGACTTTGTGTGGCCAGAGCGCCCGCTTGCACACGCACGCGCGCGCTCGAGTAACGAGGGATTGAGCTATGGGCAAGAAGGCAAGCCGCAGACGCATGCGTGACGATGTTCAAGAGCGTTCGAAAGTCCGCGCGCTGTTTCCCTCGAACGGCGCGTGGTCGCCGCTAGAAAACGGTCAACGTCCGCCACAACCGCAGCAACAGGAACGCAGCTACACCCGCAACGTCAAACCCTGCTCCGACAATCAGCGCCGCCTTCTGGAGTCCATCGACAAACGCAACCTCGTCGTCGCCGTGGGACCGGCCGGCACCGGCAAAACCTTCCTCGCCATCGCCAAAGCCGTCGAAGCGTTGGAAGAAGGCAAGACCAGCCGCATCATCCTCTCGCGTCCCGCCGTCGAAGCCGGCGAGAGCTTAGGGTTCCTACCCGGCGCCCTCGAAGACAAACTCGCGCCGTATCTGCGTCCACTCTACGACGCGCTCTCCGCAAGGCTCGGCGGCAAACGCCTCAAGACGTTGCTCGCCGAAAACATCATCGAAATCGCGCCTGTCGCCTACATGCGCGGCCGAACGTTGAACAACGCCTTCATCGTCATCGACGAGGCGCAGAACTGCACCTACGGTCAGCTCAAGATGCTGCTCACGCGTTTGGGCTGGCACTCGACGATGGTGATGACGGGCGATCCGGATCAAACGGACCTGCTGCCGGGCATCAGCGGCCTCGGCCAAGTCGCCGACCGCCTCTCGACGCTCGACGACATCGCAGTCGTGCGCCTTGAAGATCGCGACATCGTCCGCCACCCGCTCGTGGCAGCGATGCTCACGGTTCTCTGAAACAAAAAAAGGGGCCGGCGAACCGGCCCCTTCATTCCATCTGGGGAGATGAAGCGCGAACGTTACGCGCCGAGAAGCACTTGAGCCGTCACCACCGCGCCGAGCGCGAGACAGGCAAAATAAGCCGTGAAAGACGAGCGGCTGCGGAACGTACCCGGCCGCGTGAAGATCGACTTCGCGGCGTCCGCAAAACCCATCTGCTCGCGCGCGATCAACTGCTGACCGGTGAACACGACGACGATCGCGGCCGCGATGAAGAACGCATCGCCGGAGGCGACGAGTCCGAGCTGCAAAAGCACCAGCACCGCCGCCATCAGGCCCACGGTCACGACGCCCACAATCTTGCCAAGCATGACGCTCTCTCACTTTGCGCAGACACGGATGCTGCACCTGCGAAGTGAGATAACTATTTCAAACGCCCGTTTCAAGCCAAAAAATGACGTCAGCGTCACCAATTTGTGAACGCCACGCCCCGTCTCAAATGATGAAGAGCCGCAACACGCAGAAACCCAACACAAACGACCAGATCACGCACAGCGCGAAGCAGCCCGCGACGTAAGCCGCAGGCCAATCCCCGATCTGAAGCGATCGGTTGGCCGCGCGGAACAGAATATGCGGGCCAGCCAGCAACAGAAGCCCAACGACCATCAGGCGCCGAACGTCCGACGTCACTGGAAAATGGAAGATGGATTGGCCGTTGGTGACCAACTGAAACACGTTGGAGACGACAGCTGAAATGACGAAACCGATCGCGAGTCCGAAGACGATAGTCTGGGCAACATCGAGCATTTAGGGGCACTGCCGTTAGACTTGGGGTTACCCCCTCAGCAGCACCGGACATGCCACCCGCCAAACGGCGGTTTTGCTTACCCCGCGCGTGCGCCGCGTCCCATTTTGCGACAGAAACCGTGCGGCTCTCGCACACCTGCTATTGCAGTGCAACGCCAGGCACGGCACGTTGTCGACCGGTAGGGGGGCAGGTGACTGTGGCAAAGCGATCACGATCCCGGTCCGTGAAGTGACGTCAGCTCGATTCAAAGATTCCGGAAACCACTCGGGACGATAGTGCCGGTCATGAAAATTGACCAACGCGACGCAGACGCCGCTCTCGGCGGCAACAGTGAAGTCCATGCGCACTCCAGCTGGATGCTGCCGGCGATCGTGCTCGCGCTCGCCGTGGCCATAGCCGTCGGCGTGTTCTTCTATCTGACCGGCCCGACCGTCGACGAGATCCAGGGCAATCTGCCATCGCCGACGGAATCGAAGGAAGTCGCCGACATTCGCATCGATGGCGCGCTCTTCCGCATCCCCGCGAATTACACGAAATTCAGCCGCTCGCGTTACAACGGCGATCAGGACGACGTGCCGATGCATGCGCTGTTGCCGAACATGTCGCCGTGGTCGCCGGGCGACAAAGCCGCCTTCGCCAGCAACGCCCCCGACGCCCGCGTGATCCACTTCACGCTTGCGATCGATCGTCAGGCACTGACCTACCAGGAAAAATTCGAACGCGGCATCAAGCCGGCCGCACAAATCGAAGACGGCGAACCCGGCCCCTTCGGCCTCACGCAATACAAATTCGGCCCAGGCACCGGCTACGAAAACACCGAGTGGTTCACCGCCAAACTGGAAGACGGCTCAGAACTCGTGATGCGCTGCGATGCATCGGCAAATCCCGACTTCGGCTCAAGCTGCATGCGCGTAACGCGTCTCGCCGACAACGTCGGCCTGACCTACAAGTTCAAACGCGCCCACCTCGCGCAATGGAAACAAATCGAAGCGGGCATCATGGGCCTCATCGATTCCTTCCGCCCGAAACCCTAGGCCCCTAAATCGTCATAGACGGACTTGACCCTGCCACGCGTCTGCGCGGCAAGCCCGGCCATGACGGCGGAAGCGATATTGACTAGGGCTTCTTGACGGGCGTCGGCGCCGGCGGCAGATCCATCTCCAGGATCGCCATCTCGAAATGATAGGTCGTCTCGCCGTCTTCGGTGTCCTTGAAGATGACGCCGATGAACTCGTCGCCCACCATCACCTCGACCGAATCCTTCTTCGTCGGCCGTGCCTCGATGCGGATCGTGTCCAAACGGAAAAGCGAACGCAGGTATTTTTCGACGCGCAGGATTTCTGTTCTGTCCACGGGAGTGCTCGCTTGAGGAAATGGGCGGGAGGCGTTTCGCGGCGGAGAATAGAGCGAAAGCGCGGGAGATTCCTAGTCTTCGACCAAATAGCCCTGCAGCCACAGCCGGCCGGTGATTTCATCGCCCGGCTTCGGCCGGTAGCCCGCGGGCAGCACGTGTTCCGCCGCATAAAGCGCGACGTCGACCATGCTCTGCCCCGTGCGCGCAACTGTCACCCGCATGCGATAGACCGTCCCGGTGTCGAGCCGCATCGGATAGACGTGCTGCACCGTGGCGCGGAATTCGTAATCGTCGTTGCCGCCCTGCCGCGCGGGTTTCAGCACGTCCGGCGGCGCAACCGTATCGCACCCGCGCACGACGCGCAGACCATAAGGCCTTAGCGAATACGCAAACGCCGACAGCGCGAACTGATAGCTTTCGCCGACCTGATAATCGCCGCCGTTCTTGAAAAACAGCGTGTCGAAGAACGAAATCTCGGCCCCGTCTTCCGTGCGCCCGCGAATTTGTCCTTCCGCGCCGCCGGTCGAGGCGACATGCTCGATCCGCACCGGATGCGTGATCGCGCCTGCCGCAAACGGAAACGCCGAAAGCACGCAGCCCGACGACGTTTGCCGCTCTGTCAAAAGCAAAACCATGTGACGCACGTCGCCGTCCGCTTCCGCCATCGCGGTCAGCGTGTCGGCGCGGCCGCCGCCCGGCATCGCGCGCGTCTCCGGCAGCTCGACCTGCGCGATGATCGACGACTTCGCGACGATGCTTTTGATGCGCGCACGGATTTCTTCCGGCGCATCGGGATATAATGAGGCCCAATGCGTCGCGTGCGCGTCGATTACGGCACTCGGCTTTTCCATCATGGGATCGCGACTAGGCACGGTTCTGAAGTCCTTGGCAAGAGCGCAACCGCCTCTTGATGTTTTTCAAACTTTGGTTCTCAAAGAATCATGACTGCTTCGCGAATTGACTCATATTACGTCGCCAGCGCAATCGACCGGCGCGCGCGTCCACAACTCGAAGGCTCGCATAACGCCGATGTTTGCGTGATCGGCGCGGGCTATACGGGACTGTCGTGCGCGCTTCATCTGGCGCGAAGCGGATTGAAGGTCGTCGTCCTAGAAGCCGAGACGGCAGGCTTCGGCGCATCGGGGCGCAACGGTGGTCAGGTGATCACGGGACAACGCGTCGATCAACCCGATCTCGAACGCAAATATGGTGAAGCACACGCTCACCACCTATGGAACTCCGCGCTCGAAGCACGTTCGCTGGTATTGTCGCTGATCGATGAGCACAAAATAAAGTGCGATGTCGCGCCGGGCCATGTCGTCGCCGCCGTTCGCAAAAGCCATGCGCGCGACCTCGAAGCCCACGTCGAGCACCTCGCGAGGCGATACAACTACAAAGACGCCCGCTACGTGTCCGCTACCGAAATGCC
>JAEUMM010000487.1 GCA_016792645.1 Alphaproteobacteria bacterium
TCGAACACTCTTGTGCGGCCGGTCTCGACGTTGGTCGCGGACACGAACAGCTTCAGCATGCTGGCGCGCACGCGATCGAAGTCGACGTGCTTCTTGAGCAGATCGCGCAGCGGGTGTGCGTTGAACGGATTGAGGTCGTACGGGCTCGCGACGCGCGACAGCACGTCGAACCACAAATAAGCCGGCGACGAGTCCAGGCTCCACCCGCCGCGCAATGCTTCAAACGGGGTCCGCCGCAGCAGACCGTACTTTCCCGCGTCCGAGATCGCGTGCCAAAACTTGTTCAGCGTGCTCCGCGCGTGTTCTTTATCGCCCGACGCCAAGCCGTCGGCGAGCACGACCGCGTTGACCGCGCCGGCGGATGCGCCGGTGATCGCTTCGATCTCGATATGCGGATCTTCGAGCAAACGGTCCAGCACGCCCCAGGTGAACGCGCCATGCGAACCGCCGCCTTGCAGGGCGAGGTTGATCCGCTTCACGCCGCCGTTCGCGGCGCCGTTGGGTTTGGGTTGAACTTTGCTCATCGGCCGCGTCCTTCGAAGGCCTTGGCGTCGAGCCACAGCACGGCCGCTTCGCGGCCCATGAGTTCGCTCCACGTCTGGATGGCGCTATCGGCGGGGTGAGGCCGGCGATCGAACTGGCCGGCGAGCCAAAACGCGCCGCGCCCGGCGTGCTTTTTGTCGGAATGACGGAACATGCGGATCATGGCTCTCTCCTCGGTTCGGATGTCAGTGCGCGGTCCAACCGCCGTCGACGGGTAAGGCCGTTCCGGTGATCGACGCCGCCATGTCGCTGGCCAAAAACACCGCCAGTGCGCCCATCTCTTCGACAGTCGCGAACTTCTTGTTCGGTTGGTTGACGAGCAGCACGTCGCGGATGACCTGCTCGCGCGGGATGTTGTGCGTTCGCGCTTGATCGTCGATCTGTTTCTCGACGAGCGGCGTGTACACATAGCCCGGGCAAATCGCATTCGCCGTGACGTTGACTTCGGCGCCTTCAAGCGCGGTCACCTTCGTCAGTCCCACGACGCCATGCTTCGCGGCGACATAAGCCGACTTGAACGGCGAGGCGACGAGGCCGTGCGCCGAGGCGACGTTGATGATGCGGCCGAACTTGCGCAGCTTCATGCCGGTGAAGACGGCCTTCGTCGCGTGGAAGACGGCGGAAAGGTTCAGGCCGATGATGGCGTCCCACTTGGAGTCGGGGAACGCCTCGATCGGCGCAACGTGTTGGATGCCGGCGTTGTTCACAAGGATGTCGACACGGCCGAACATCTCCTCGGTGCGCTCGACCATCGCGACGGTCTCAACCGGGTTCATCAAATTGGCATTGTCGAAAGCGACGGTGACGCCGGTCGATTGGTGCAACATTTCGCGTGTCTGCTGCACGTCGTCCGCGCGGCCCAGCCCGTTCAGCACGACGTTGGCGCCGGCTTCGGCGAGCGCGCGCGCGATGCCGAGGCCGATGCCGCTGGTCGAGCCGGTGACGATCGCGACCTTGCCGGCGAGGAGGCGCTGCAATCTCGTGGCGTCGTCGAGCTTGGTCATGGTTTGTATCTGGTTCATTGGCGTTGTCCTTTGCGGATTGGTCATCTCTCTGCATTCACACTGCCGGTTCGCCCGCATCATCTGAAATGCCGTTTGGCTGAGGTTTGGATAGCCGCGGGCTATGGGCTCAGGCGGCCTCGCTCATCGGCTGTTTTGCTGGCATTTCGGGCGATCCGGTGATGAGCCGGACGCCGCGCTGATAGGTCAGATACGACCAGCCCCAGCTGGCGGCGACGACGAACCGGTTGCGAAATCCGATGAGGAAATAGACGTGGGCCAGCGACCACATCGCCCAAGCGGCAAAGCCCGTCAGCCGTGCCCAGCCGAAATCGGCGACGGCCTTCGAATGCCCGATCGTCGCGAGGTTGCCGTAGTCCGCATATCGGAAGGACGCGGGCGCCGGCGAGCCGCTGGCACGCGCCGCAATGAGCCGGGCCACGTAGGCGCCCGCCTGCTTCGCCGCGGGAGCGACGCCGGGCAGCGTCTCCCCGCGCACGTCCTTGAAGGCGGCGGTGTCGCCGATCACGAACACGTCGCCGTGACCGGGCACCGAAAAGTCACTCGACACGACGACGCGTCCGGCGCGATCGCACGGTGCTTTGAGCCATTCGCCCGCCGCCGACGCGCGCACACCGGCGGCCCAAATCACCGTCTTGGCGGGCGTGGCCGCCGCGCCGATAATGACGCCGTCCGCGGTGATGTCGGTGACCGATGCACCGACGCGTACTTCTACGCCCATGGACTCAAGCGCGCGCTTCGTCTCTGCCGACAGTGCATCCGGAAATGTTGGGAGAAGCCGCGGCCCGGCCTCGACTAAGATGATGCGCGAGCAATGCGGCGTGATCGAGCGGAAGTCCGCGACGATCGACCGTCGCGCCAACTCTGCGATTGCGCCCGCCATCTCGACGCCCGTCGGGCCGCCGCCGACGACAACGAAGGTCAGCAACGCGTCACGT
>JAEUMM010000050.1 GCA_016792645.1 Alphaproteobacteria bacterium
GCGCGCTCAAGCTGCGCTTTCACGCGTTGAAGCGGCAGGCGTAGATCGTGGGCGATGGCGTCGGTGACCATACGCATCTGGTCGATGTGGGTTTCGTTGCGGTCGAGCATCGTGTTCAGCACGCCGCCGAGGCGCTCGAACTCGTCGTCTTGGCCGCGCATCGGGATGCGTTGATGCAGATTGCCGGCGATGATGCGCTGTGCCGCGGCGACGATCGTGTCGATGCGGCTGAGGATGCTGCGGTTCAAGAGGATCACGAGCGCGACGGCGACGATGACGAGAGCCGCGAGCGCGAGCACGATTGCTTCGGTGAGCGCGGACTCGATCGTGTGTGCGCCGGTGCGGTCGCGGCCGATCAGAACCCTCGCGCCGTCGGCCAGGGTAAGCGCGCGGCCGAAACCCGCGACCTTTTCGCCGTGCTGGCGCCGGTAGGTTTCGATCGGGCGCCAGCTGCCGTCGGCGACCAAGCCCTGCGGCCAGTCGACGTCGCCCGCAAGATACTGCTCATCCTTGCCGATCAGCGCATGAATGGGCAGGTCGTCGTTCGCTTGCGCGGCGCGACGGGCGATGTGGCGGACGAGAGCCGGACGACCTTCTTCCGCGTCGATCAATTGGAGATATCGGATCTCGGAGTCGACGATGGCGGCTTGGCGCGCGTTCACGATATTCTCGACACGCCAGGCGAGAAACAGGAAGGCCGCCAATGAAACCGCGGCGACGAACGCCAGCGCAACGGCCGCGACTGCGATCTCGCGCCTGGACAGAAAGAAGCGGCGCGACGGCGTCATGTCGTCTTCGATAGGCGATAGCCGACGCCGCGCACCGTGTGCAGCAAGGGCGGGTCGAAGCCTTCGTCGATCTTCTTGCGCAGGCGGCTGACATGCGTGTCGATGATGCTGGCGTGCGGCGCGTTGTTGTAGTCCCACACCTGCTCGAGCAGCATGGTGCGGGTGACGACCTGTTCCTTGTGGCGCAAGAAATATTCAAGGAGCTTGAACTCGCGCGGCAGCAATGGGATTTCGCGCGCGGCGCGCACGACGCGGTGCGCGGAGAGGTCCATCGTCAGATCGGCGCAAGCCAATGTCGTCGCGGCGGTCGCCGGCGACTTTCGTTTCAGCACCGCGTCGGCACGGGCGTGGAGTTCGGAGAAATGGAAGGGCTTGGTCAGGTAGTCGTCGCCGCCGGCGCGCAGGCCCTTCACGCGTTCGTCGACCTGGGCGATCGCGGAGAGGATGATCACGGGCGTTTCGATCTTCGCGGCGCGCAGCGTCTTCAAGAGTTCGAGGCCATCGAGGCCGGGCAGATTGCGGTCGAGGACGATAAGGTCGAACGGCGAGTGCTGCGCGAGTTCAAGGCCGTCGCGGCCGTCGAACTGACGTTCGACCGTCCAACCCAGCTCGGCAAAGCCGTTGGCGACATAGTCGCGTGTGTTCTGGTCGTCCTCGACGACAAGCAGGCGTCTGGTCACCCGAACCTCTTGGGGGTGCGGTTAGGCCGCGATGCGGACCGGCAGCGTGGCGTAGCCTTTGACGAAGTTGGAATAGACACGTTCGGGTTCACCGACGACTTCGGGGATGATGCCGCGCTTCAAGAGTTCTTCCCAAACGATCTTCAGCTGCAACTCGGCAAGGCGGTTGCCGACGCAGCGGTGGATGCCGAAGCCGAAGGACAGATGCTGACGCGCGCGGGGGCGATCGATAAGGAATTCGCCGGCGCGCGGGATCGCTTCCTCGTCGCGGTTGCCCGAGACGTACCACATCACGACCTTGTCGCCCTTCTTGATCTGTTTGCCGCCCAGCTCCGTGTCGGCAATGGCGGTGCGCCGCATGTGCGCCAAGGGCGTCTGCCAACGGATGATCTCCGACACCATGTTCGGGATGAGGTCGGGATTGGCTTTCAGCTTCTTCACCTCGCCGGGGTTTTCGTTGAGCGCGAGGACGCCGCCCGATATCGAGTTGCGCGTCGTGTCGTTGCCGCCGACGATGAGCAGGATCAGGTTCCCCAAGAATTCGTTCCGCGGCATGTTTCGAGTCGAGTCGCCGTGCGCCATCATCGAGATCAGGTCGTTGCCCGGTTCGGCGTTGATGCGTTGGTTCCAAAGCGTGGCGAAGTAGTCGGCGCACTCCCACAATTCCTGTTCGCGCTGTTCCATCGTTTCGACGATGCCGCCGGGCATCGGCAGAGACGTCGCGACATCGGACCAGCGGGTGAGCTTGCGGCGGTCGTGGAAGGGGAAATCGAACAGCGTCGCCAGCATCTGTGTCGTCAGTTCGATCGAGACGCGATCAACCCAATCGAACGTTTCGTTGCGCGGCAGCGAATCCAGGATCGCCTGCATGCGTTCACGGATGGTGATCTCGAGCTTGGCCAGATTTTCCGGGGCGACGATGGGGCTGACGACCTTGCGCTGCGCGTCGTGCTTGGGCGGGTCCATGGCGATGAACATGGGCAGGCGGAAGTCAGGCCGCGCGTCGCGAATGGTGATGCCGCCCAGGCCCGACTCCGACGAGTAGACTTGGTGGTTGGTGTCGACGCTCAAAATGTCTTTGTATTTCGTCACGGACCAATAGGGGCCGTAGTCGCTTTCGGCGCAGTAGTGGACCGGGTCTTCACGCCGCAGGCGCTCGAAATAGGGCCAGTGCGTGTTCGTCACCCAAAGTTGCGGATCGCTGACGTTGATCTTGGAAAGCGGCACGCTGTACGCCTCGCGCGAGGTGCGTTCGAGGTCGATCGCAACATGGGCCATGGCAGCGTCCTCACAATATCCGGTTGCGCGTATGTTCCGCCAACGCCCGCGTCGTGGCAAGGGCGTCGACCCCCGACGCCGATTGTGTCAGGTATCGTTACCTTCGCTTTTCATCGGATTTTACGGATCATGAAGGTTCTTCTGCATTCGGGTGCGCTGCAGCGCGTCGAGAGCGCACTGAAAGCCAAGGGATTGGCGCTCGATCTTTACGTCGTCGAACCGGATGGAACGATCAAGCTCAACAGTGCGGCGGTCGCGCCGGAAGCTGTTCAGCCGGAGGTCGTTTGGGCCAGCCTCGATACATTCATGGGCAACCAGTACGAGTTGTTCTTCCGGACGGCGATGACTGCACCGGGCGTGAAGTGGGTGCAGACGTTCAACGCGGGGATCGAGGCGCCGGTCTTTCGCGACATCGTCCGCAAGGGGATTCGCCTCAGCAACTCGAATGCGCAGGCGGTGGCGATGGCCGAGTACGTCATGGGGCAGGTTGCGGCGGAGTGGTATCCGATCGGGCAATACCGGTCGGCGCAGGCAGCCCGTGAATGGCGGCGCGTCGGCTTTCGCGAGTTATCGCAGAGCCATTGGCTGATCATCGGCTACGGCAATATCGGGCGCGAGGTTGCGGTGCGCGCGAAGGCGTTCGGCGCGCGCGTGACCGGGGTGCGGCGGTCGGCGAAAGCGGACGGCCTTGCGGATGCGGTGACGGTGCTTGCCGATGTGCCGCGGCTGCTGCCGGAGACGGATGTCGTGATCCTGGCGTGTGCGTTGAACGACGAGACGCGTGGATTGGCCGGGCCGTCGTTCTTGGAACGGATGAA
>JAEUMM010000232.1 GCA_016792645.1 Alphaproteobacteria bacterium
CGCTTTCGCGTGCGCTCACGGCGGCGTGATTGATCATGGTGTGTCCGGCTTCGCTCATGGCGACGCATTCCCCCTTTAGTCGAGGACAGCGTGCGTTCAGCCTTTGGTGAGAGTCGTCCGGAAGTTGTCAGTTCGCAGTCAAGTTTGTCTCAAATTTTTCGACGATCCAGTTTTCGCTCCGCAAGGTGGATGGCTCGCAGCCCAGTTCGTATTTTCCGTGCCAGTCCAGTTTTCGCGACCATCGCGGCGAATTCGGCGCGTAACCAAAACGTTTGCTCACGAGGGCGTGAGAGGGCCTTCGGAAACGTTGTGATTCAGCGGACTTTACATTTTATTGATGGCGCGAAGCTTGCTGGGTTTTCGCGACTGGGCGTTGGGGCACACAGCATGAGATGGCGCATCGGTTCGTACATCGCCTGCAGCGACAGCGACATGCTGTACGGCGAAGGCGTGCAGCACAAATTGGAGCGGCGCGCGATGGAGGCGCTGGTTCTGTTGTGCGCGAACGCGGGCCAGGTGGTGAAGAAAGACGAACTCATCGAAGGCGTGTGGGGGCGGCTTGCGGTCAGCGACCATTCGGTGGCGATGGTGATCAGCCAGTTGCGGCGCGCGTTCCGCGACGACGCGCGCGCGCCCCGATACATCGAGACGATCACCAAGCGCGGGTACCGGCTGATCGCGACGTGCGAAGCCGTGGTCGAGACGCCGGCGCCGGTTGCGGTTGCGCCTGCGGCGAAGGCGGCGAGCCGCCTCGACCTTGCGGGGTCGCAGATGGCGCTGCTGCTGGCGGCCGGGGTGACGCTGGTGGGCGTCGGCGCGTTGTCGGCGGCGCTGTTGTTTTAGACGGCGACCGGGTCTTTCGCGTCGATGCCTTTGAGGGCTTTGTAGGCGTAGCTCAGCGTGGCCACGGTTACGCCGGTTACGAACACGATCAGCACGAAGTAGAAGGCGAAGACGAACGGCAGCGCGGTTTGGAACATCTCGGTCAGACGTTCCGGCGGGATTTGGCCGGCGGGCAGGTCGCGCATGTGCGTGAACATGAAGACGGCCATCGCGATGCCGAAGGGGATCATGACCGCGTACATCGTCACGCCGACCAGGATGAAGAGGCCGATCAGGCTCCAGAAATTGCCGCGCGTGAGGCGCCAGGGTTCGGCCGGCGAGAGGCTGCCCGTCGCCACGATGGAGGGCGGCCAGACGGCCAGGCGCACCATCATGAACAGCACGGCGATCCAGCCGGCGATGTAGGCGGCGATGAGCGCGAAGATGCCGCCGCCGCGCGCCAGCTCTTCCACCTTTTCCTTCGTGCCGAAGCCTTCGAAGAACGCGACGACGTCGCCGCCGGAGAGCAGCAACACGACGGGGGCGACGACAGCCAAGATGACGGCGATCGTCATCAGCGCGAAGAGGAGGCCCATGGCGAGGAAGCGGATCTCCGTCGCGCCGAAGGGGAAGTTGAGCCAGACGCCGGGCTTCGTGTCGCCGAACAGGATCACGCGGTGGATCGAAACCGCGACCGCCGACATGGCGATCAGCTGCAGCACAAAGAGCGCGACCTGGTTTGCGATCATGAGGTTCATGTCGAGGCCGGACGGCGGGCCGAAGGGCGTGTCGGCATTGGCCATGTTATGCGGGAACGGCACGCCCATCAGCCAGAACTGAAGCCCGAAATGCGCGACGATGACGGCGAGGAGCAGCACGACGGGCAGCCACGTCAGGCGCAAGGTCGTGAAGAAGCGTCCGAAGGCGAAACGCATGACGTTGGCGTATGTGGCCGCTATCGGCAGTTTGTGCATCGGTTTCCCCCTCAGGCTCGTGCGTGAGGGAAGCCTATCGCGGCGATGAGGTCAAAACTGTGACGGGTGGCACTTGCTGCGGTGCGGGAGAGGGCGGCGCCAAAGGTTTCCCGCAAAGCCGCAAAGAAGAAAGAGGTTTCACACAAAGAAACGAAGAAACGAAGGGGGCTCGACGCGGGTGTGATTGGTGTTGCGACGTTTCGATGGCGCGTGCCGCGCCGGGTGCTTTTTCTTTGGCGCGTAACGCCGTTCGATCGACGCGAGGCACGGCGTCGTCGACGTGATGTCTTCGTTTCTTCGTTTCTTTGTGTGAGATCTCTTCTTCTTGCGCGCGTGGAGAGCCCTCCCTCACCCCCGGCCCCTCTCCCTCCCGAAGTGGGAGGGCGAGGGGGGAGAGCGTGGCGCGTCTTTCTTCTTCTTTGTGGCTTTGCGGCTTTGCGGGGAATTTCTTACTTCAGCGCGGCTTCGATGGCTTGTTTGAGGTCGGGGGCTGAGGGTTCGGTGCGGGAGCCGAAGGTGGCGAGGAGGTTGCCGTCTTTGCCGATGAGGTATTTGTGGAAGTTCCACTTGGGCGTCGCGGCCTCGCCGGCTTCTTTTGCGATCCATTGGTAGAGCGGGTGCGCGCTGGCGCCGATGACCGGCTCCTTCTTCGTCAGCGGGAAGTCGACGCCGTAGCGGACTTCGCAGAACTCTTGAATCTCTTCTTCGCTGCCGGGTTCTTGCGCGCCGAAGTCGTTCGACGGCACGCCCAGCACCACGAGGCCCTTGTCCTTATATGTCTGCCACAACGCTTCGAGGCCTTTGTATTGCGGGGTCAGGCCGCATTTGCTGGCGGTGTTCACGACAAGGACGGCCTTGCCTTTAAACGTGCTCATGGGCAGCGGCTTGCCTTCGATCGAGGTGAAAGAAAAGGAATGCGCGTTGGTCATGGGTGCCTCCGGGTTTCGCCCCGCCTTTATAGACGATCCGTCCGTCATTGGTTAACGCCCCGGTAACCTTTGGAGCCCGACAGTGGAATGTGAGGGCGAATCACCGGGGAAGTTCAAGCCGCATGCCGCGCGTCAGTCAGATTTTGGTGCCTATGGTGGCGGCGCTGGCGGGCATCGTGATCGCCGGCGTGCTCTTTCGCATGGGGGCGACCAACGGGGTCGGCGCGGTGCTGGTGGTGGGGCTCGTCACCGTCATCGCCTCGTATTGCGACCTGATCCTCGACCGGCTGAACGAGCGCGAGCGCATCAACACCGCCTTCGACGACGTGATCGCGACGCAGAACCGGTTGCGCAGCGACGCCGAGGTGACGCGGCGCGCGATCGTGGAGCTCAAGCTCGACATCGACAACAAGATCTCCACCCGCAACGACCGCGTGGTCAGCGAGGTGCGGGTTCTGGAATCGCTGGTGCGCAATCTGGCCGACGGGATTGCGCGCAAGGCGGTGGCGCATGAGCCGGACGAGGCCGAGGTGCGCCTGACGCGGCCGTCGCGCGCCGTCGCGCGCGTCGCCGAGGACGCGCCGGACGACGCGATGCTGGAGATCATCCGCCGCTCGCTGGAGGAAAACCGCGTCGACGTCTACATGCAGCCCGTCGTCAGTCTGCCGCAGCGGCGCGTGCGCTTCTATGAGGCGCTGTCCAGGCTGCGCACGGAAGACGGCACGCTGATCATGCCGTCGCAATACATCCGCATCGCCGAGCCCGCGGGGTTGATGTCGGCGGTGGACAACGTGCTGCTGTTCCGTTGCGTGCAGGTGTTGCGCTCGTGGGGCCAGCGGTCGAAGGACATCGCGGTGTTCTGCAATTTGAGCCGCGAGACGCTGGCGGACGAGGATTTCTTCACGCAGTTCGCCGAGTTCATGGAGCAGAACAGCGAGCTGTCGTCCATGCTGATCTTCGAGATCGCGCAGTCGACCTTCGCGCAATGCGGCGCCGTCGAGGACGCGCATCTGACGCGGCTTGCCGACATGGGCTTCACGTTCTCGATGGACAAGGTCACGACGCTGGACATCGACTTCGCGCTCGCGCGGCAGCGGCAGGTGCGGCACTTCAAGGTGCCCGCGCGGCTGCTGCTCGGCGATCCGGCGAAGGCCGGCTCGCGCGTGCATCCGGCCGACTTGAAGGAGCTGCTCGCGCGCTTCGGGTTGAACCTGATCGCGGAGCGCGTGGAGCACGAGAAGGACGTGGTGGACCTGCTCGACTACAACGTCGACTACGGCCAGGGCTTCCTCTTCGGCGAGCCGAAGCCGATACGTGAAGCGCTGGCGGATCAGGGACTGCCACGGTCGGTGGCGCCGGCCGTGCCGATGCGGCCGCGGGCGGTGGGGTAGCGTTCGCGCTTAGGCGGTTACGCGATTTCGGATAAGCTCAGCCTGCCCTTCACTGGCGGCGAGACTGCGATGGCGTTCGATCATCAGCCCGATCCATTCCCGTTCCCGGAATTTGAGCCTCTATGGATGCAAGCCGTCCTGCTCGACGCGGCGTGGCCAGTGGCGTTGACGCTCGTGCCGATCGCGATGACGCTGATGCTCGCACGGCACGCGGCAGCGCTGCGCCGCTTCCACACGGCCTATCTCACCCACGCGCAGCATCTCACGCTGCTCGACCGACACCGCATCGTGCGCTGGCTAACAAACGCCGCGACGGGGCTCGCGCTGGTGGTTGGTGGGCTGGTGGTGCAGATCGGGATACTTGGGGCGCATTGAGAGATCGCGAACGCGCGAAACGATGAACTACCGGCGGAGCGGCGCGAGGGCCTGGGGCTGCTTAGATCCTTTTAAGGCGGAGAGGTGACTCGTGTTTGAAGAGGCGACAGTCTTCATTCTCGGTGCAGGCTCGAATTTGGACTATGGGTTTGTGTCCGGTGCCGACCTCAAGGCGGAAATCAAAAAATGCTTGAGTGGCGACGTCGACTCACAAGGGATGCTGATCGGGTCGGAGTTCTTTCTGAACATGGCCCGATCGCGTATCGAATTTACACCTAGTGAGGCGCTTGACCTCGCGAGGACGATCCGACGTGGAATCGACGGAAAAGACTCGATTGATGACTACCTCCACGCACACGGCACCGACGAGCAGTTAAAGACTCTGGGCAAGTTCGCGATCGTGAACTGCATCCTTGAGCTGGAGAAACACTCCAGGCTGGCAGTTGATCCGAGCATCCTATCGCGCGTGGGAGTAGAGCTCCCCTGGGGCACATATGACCTCATATGGCGAGTTCTGACAAAGGGCGTAACCCGAGACGGATTGAGCCGCCTTGCAGATGAGAAGTTCACGCCGGTCACGTTCATAACTTTCAACTATGATAGGTCGCTCGAACAGTTCCTATTCTGCAAGTTCGTCACCACCTACCGCCTGACCATCGATGAGGCCCGGCAGTTGGTTCGAGGCTTGAACATTTTCCACGCCTACGGGAGCGTTGGGAGATGGACGAACGCGCACTGCGCCTATGGCGATGATGGAATTCCGTATGGCGCGAAAGTGATGTCAGCAACGCTACCGCTCTTCGGCCAGTACAAGACCAGTGCAACTGACGACTCGACTCCACTCCTAAAGAAGCTCGCCGCGTCTGTGTCGACGTACATGGAGGAAGCACACCAACCTACGGTC
>JAEUMM010000147.1 GCA_016792645.1 Alphaproteobacteria bacterium
GCGCCGAAGGCCGCTGCCGCCTGCGCAAACTCGCGCCGGGTTGTGCGTGTGCTCATGATCGTTTCCCCCGCTGTCTCCGTTGCGAGCATAGCGGCGGGGCGGCGCAACGGGCTCGCGCGAACTTGACGTCCAGAGCCTGCCTTCCATCAACAGACCGTGAGCCGAATGCGGCCAGGAGAAGGTCTATCCATCGTTGATGCGGCCAGCGTGCGGTGTGAACTAGCGGCCAAATACGGGGACATGCTTTTCCGTCGCTACCTTCCGAACGAGGAATGGCTTCGTGAGATGAGAGAAACTTCAATCTCAAATATTATCGAAGCCCTTATGGGCGGTGGCCCGCCACGGTAGATACGAGCGACAAGCGGGTCCACCTGGAACAAAGAAGAAAAAATCCACATGAAATCAACGCCTTAGGGAGGCGCGTTGACTTTGGCCGCCCCCCGCTCGCACGATCTAAAGTCGAGCGAGGGGCTCGACCGTTGTATTTGGTGGAGCGATCCCATGCTTGTGAAGTTGTTGGCACAGACTTGGCGCAGCGTCGTGAGCGTCATCATCGCATGGATACTCATCATCTTCTCGCTGCTCTACTATCCCGAGGCTTTGGCCTTCGTCATCGACAGCGCACGCGGCACGCGTCAGTGGCTCCTGGATCTTGTGGGCGCCAGGGGCAGCGATACCGTCGACATTCTCGCCGGCGCCATCATCACCGATCACACGGTGACAATGGCCTTCATGTTTCTGTTTGCCCGTATCGTCGTGCTGACAACCATCCTCTACATCATCGGGCAGATTTGGTTTGCAGTGACCGGACGCGAGCCAGCTTTCGCCCATCATTAGGCGCTGTCTCACGTAGATCGTCGCAAGCGTTCGCCCGTATGCATCCAGCCCGTATTCCTTAAGGCGCACCCTTCGGCGTCCGACCATTTTGATAAGGCCGGCCGCGGCGAGGGCAATGATTCCGCGCATGCAGCAAGTCTAAGACTGAGCGAGGTCTTCTGTCATCGATCCGGGTGTTTTCGCGGGTCAGCCCCAAGCGTATGTCGCCGCACTCTAAATTGGCACGACAACGGAAGGCGGGCCAAGTGTTGACTGCCTCGATTGAGCGCACTGTCACTTAAATTCTTGCTAAGTGTCCCCGGATTTGTGGCTGCGCGCGCGCAAACGCGACGCGCGCCTTTCGCGTGCGATCCGTTTGCGATCACGCTTGGCGAGTTCGCCGTACAAATACGCGCGCTCCGAGGCTCTCGCCTCTTCGGGGCTGTCGTCGCTGGCCCGCGCAGCCTGCGTCGCCTCGTTACGCCAATAATTCGCCTTGTCTTCATTGGTGGGAAACCGTTCGGGCGATCGCGCCGGCCTTTGCTTGGCCTTGGGCTGCGCCGTCGTTGCGTGCTCTGCCGTTGCCGCCGGCTCCGCACGCGCCACCAACTCGAACGCCTGCGCGGCAATTTGGTGCGGCAGTTCGAGCAGGACCGGCCGCCTCGACTGGCGCACCGCCTCGACGGCATCGCTCAAGCAAGCGGCGAATGCCTCGGTGAAATGAATTTTATCCGCAAATAAGGGGGTGAAAAAATCGGTGTCGAACTCCAGCAACTGACCGACTGCTTTGCGAACCCGCCGCGGATCAAGTCCCTGCGGCTTGGCCACGACGAAATGACTGAAGAGGTAAAACCGCACGCCGTGCCGCACGACGCTGCGCCGACGCTCCTGCGTGGTCCAACCGTCGACGTCGCGAAGAACCTTTCGCTGCACGCTCCACAACCGACGATGCGTCACGCAGCGCTCGTCGATGTCGACATAAAGGAACGGCGCGCCGGGAAGCGCCGCAAGGGCGAACGCCGCGATCAGAAGCAAAAACACCGCAACAAACACACACGCCAACACGGCGCTTGCGAATTCCATCGTCGCTTGGGGCGACGCAAGGAGAGGTTCAACCTGATGCCAGTGATCGAGAAGAAGAAACAGCGCCGGAATACCAATGGCGCTCAGGACGCAGTTGTAAGTCAGAAGGCGCACACGGTTGGGCCGGATGCGTATGGGCAGAAACAGCATTGACATAGGGCGCCACCCCTTCCGCTCGGATCGAATACCGCGACGCCGGGGGCCCTAAGGTCACTTACGTTGTCTGCCGCCCGCGACGAACAGGCATAGAGTAGTTCAACGATCGTTAAGATTGGTCTACCCCCGTTCCAAACCTCGGCGCTGCAACTTGAATCGTGTTCCGCTCGGAAGGCTGCCGATGTGACGGCGTGACGGATCGGATTGCATCTGTTTTTGAGGCGTGGCGTTATCTGCCGCTTCTCCCATGGCTTGGAGTGTTGAGCGTGCAGTACGACGATGTTGTTTTGGGGCGGCGGAGTATTCGCGGGTTTAAGCCGGTGGCGGTGCCGAAGGCTTTGATCCGGGAGGTGATTGAGCTGGCGATGCGGGCGCCGTCGTCCTTGAACACGCAGCCTTGGAATTTTCATGTGGTGGCGGGTGAGCCTTTGAACCGGATTCGTCAGGGTAATACCGAGCGCAATTTGGCGGGGGTGCCGGACTCGCGTGAGTTTCGCGGGCATGGCGGCTATGAGGGCGCGCATCGCGAGCGGCAGATCGAGATCGCCAAGCAGCTGTTCGGCGCGATGGGGATCGAGCGGCACGACCAAGTCGCGCGCAAGGATTGGGTGTTGCGCGGGTTTCGGCAGTTCGATGCGCCGGTTTCGGTTGTCGTGACCTATGACCGTTCGATCCATGGCGGCGATATCGCGCCGTTCGATTGCGGTGCGGTGACCAATGCTTTGGTCAACGCGGCATGGTCGCGGGGCTTGGGCTGCGTGATCAACAGTCAGGGCATCATGCAGTCGCCGGTCGTGCGCGAGCATGCGGGGATACCGGACGATCAGGTGATCATGATTTGCGTCGCGATGGGATTTCCGGACGACAGCTTTCCGGCGAACGCGGTGGTGTCGCGCCGGAAGTCTGTCGATGAGGCGGCTACGTTTGTCGGCTTCGACGATTGAGTCAGTGCTTGTGCTCGTCGGGCTTTGGGATTTGGACGTGGAGTTCGACTTCGATTTCCGTGCCGTCTTCGAAGGTCAGCGTCAGGGGGACTTTGTCCTTCTCGGCCAGCGGTTGTTTTAGGCCTTTGAGCATCAGGTGGATGCCGCCCGGGGCGAGCGCGACTTTCGCGCCGGGGTCGACGCGGACGCCGTCGGGCAGATCGCGCATGCGCATGATGCCGTCGGTCATCGACATTTCGTGGATTTCGACGCTGTCGGCCGCCGGCGTGCGGGCGCTCTTCAAGCGGACGGGTTTGTCGCCGCTGTTTTCGATCGAGAGATAGGCGGCGCCGACTTGGCCCGTCGTCACCGCGGCCCAGGGGTGGCCGATCTTCAGCGTGCCGACCGTGAAGCTGTGGGCGGCGGCGATGCCTGCGATGGCGGCGGCGGTAAGCGCGGCGATGAGGATGCGTTTGATCATGGGTTTCCTTGCCTCAGAAGCGGAATTGGAGTTCGGCGGTGCCGGTGCGTTGGGGGAACGGGTGGAACAGGATGTAGTCGTCGTTGTTCAGGTTCTCGACGCCGAGGGATGCGGTCCAGTGTTCGTCGATGTCGTAGGTCGCGCGGGCGTCGAGGACGACGTAACTGTCGAAGCCTTGGTAGGTGTGGGTGACGATGTCGGTGTTGTCGATCGTGGCGTAGACGCGGTCGCTGTAGCGGCCGGCCAGCGTGAACGACCACTGCGTGTCGGGGCGGTAAGTCGCGACGAGCGTCGAGCGCCAGTGTGGGACTTGCGGCACTTGTTTGCCGACGGCGGCGGGGAAGGCGGTGTCTTTCGCGATCTGCGGATCGACGTAGGTGACGCTGCCGGTGAGCGACAGGCCCTCGATGAGGGCGTCGTCGTAGGCGGCGACGAGTTCGACGCCGCGGCTTTCGACTTTGTCGACGTTCTGGACGTAGTTGTAGAGCGTCGGCGAGCCGATCACGAGCGGCGCGGATTGCGAGATCAGCGCGTCGTTGATGTCTTCGGTGAAGAGGGAGAGGCGGACGCGGCCGTTGGTGAAGGTGCGCTGCAGCGACAGTTCGGATGAGAGGGCGCGTTCGGGTTTCAGGTTTGGGTTCGGCACGGTCAGCGTCGCGCCGGTGGTGATCGCTTGGTAGAGCTCGCCCACCGTCGGGAAGCGGTAGGCGCGGCCCAGCGAGAGTTGGGCGGACCATTCGGGCGCGAACGTCCACTGCAGCGACGCCTTCGGCGACAAGCGGTCGGCGTCGAGTTCGGGTTGGGCGACGTTGAGTGCGGGTGATGACGAGAAGTTCTGGCCGTCCGTCGCCTCCCACATCTCGTAGCGCAGTCCGGTGACGAGGAGGAGCGACGGATCGATCTGCCAGGCGTCTTGGGCCCACAGCGCTTGGGTGCTTGTCCTGCCGAGCGAGGCGCTGGCGAGGGCGCCTTCCGGGCCCGAGATCCAGTTCGTCGTGGCGTAGCGGCGGTTGGCGAGTTCGTAGGCGTCGCCGTGCAGGCCGAAGCTGATTTCGTGATCGGCGTCCGGGCGCCAGATGCCTTTGGCGTCGAGCGTCCACCAGCCGGTGCCGTCGAAATGGGTGATCGATCCGGCGCCGCCTGAAAGGGCGCCGGGCATGGCGGTGGAGGGCAGGCGCTGGGTGCTGTCGTCGTAGTCGTATTGGCTGGCGACGATGCGCCAATCGAACGCGCCGCCGCTGTTGCGTTGCAGGACGACCGATTGCATCCAGTGTTCCTCCTCGAAATCGTAGACGTTGTTCGAGAAGGTGCTGGCGGCGATCGATGTGTAGGCGTAGCCGTTGATGTTGAAGGGGCCGCTGGCGAAGACGGGTTGGCCCGATGCGTTACGAAGGTAGGTCTCGACGTCCGACGTCGTGTCGTTGGCGAAGCGGCCGATGGTGTAGGCGATCGATGTGGCCGCATCGAAGTCGTAGGCGACCTTCGCCTTGATGTTGTCTTGGACCTGATGCTCGAAGCCGCCGGCGCCGAGGACGACGATCGGTGTGCCGGTGCGGTTGACGGTGTCGAACGCGCCGGCGAGGACGGTGCCGGTGGCGCTGGGGCTGGCGGGTCTGGTGGCTGTTGCGTAGGCGAGGGGTTGGCTGTCGCTGTCGGTACGGCTGGCGCTGAGCCAGAAGGAGACGTCGCCGAAGCGGTCGCCGATGGTGGCGCGGAATTGGCGGGCGCCGAAGGTGTCGTCGGTGCCGTATTGGCTGAAGTCTTGCAGCGTGCCGACGCCGGTGAGGGAGCCTTCGAAGGCGTCGGGCATGCGACTTTCGATTTCGACCACGGCGCCGATGGAATTGCCGGCGAAAGCGGCGGAGAAGGGGCCGTAGAGCACGTCGATGCGCGCGATCTCTTCCGGCGTGATCATGCCCCATTTGGGCGAGGCGTTGGAGTTGTTGTTGCCGATGAGGGCCGACACCAAAACGCCGTCGACGAAGACGAGGCTGCGCGCGCTGGCGCCGACGCCGGAGGTGCGGGTGGTGAGGGGCGCCTGTGTGTCGCCGACGTGGCGCTTGCGTACGAAGACGTTGGGGAAATAGCGCAGGGCGTCTTCCGCGTTGACGACGCTGGTCGTGTCTTTGATCTCTTCGATGGTTTTGGTTTCGGTGGTCGTGGCGCGTTTTTCTTCGGCCGGCTTTGCTTTGCCGTCCTTGTCGCCGCGGACGATGACCTTTTCGGCGGTCAGCGGTTCGGCGTTGCCTTCTGCGTCGTGCGCGAGAACTGGCGCGGCGAGCGCGGCCGACATCATCCACGCACCGACGTGCGCGTAGCTTTGCAGTTTCATTTCTCGTGTCTCGATTAGGCGCCGTCGGCCGCGCGCGATGCGCGCGTGAGCGGCTCACTGTCATGAGATGCTTCGCGACGCGTCGCGAAGCGGCCAAGCGATCAGCTGAGGTGCTGGGCCGGCGGGCCGCGGCTGTACCACGGCGTAACGTCGGAGGACGCGAAATGTGTGGCGAAGGGCGCGACGGTGCGCGCCCAGACGTCGCGCGGCGCGACGAAGACCTGCTGCGATACCGGCGGCGCCAGGCTTGCCATCGCGGCAAAGGCGCATGGCGCTTGCGATTCCGAGTGTTTCTGCGGGTCGCCGGGCGTTTGATCGTCGACGGCGATGTGCTTCATGCCGGAGAGCGTGCAGATGACGATCTCTGCGCCTTGCGACGCGCCGGCCGGCATCCAGCCCACGGGGACGAGCGCGCGCACGAGCAAGGCCACAAGCGCTACGATTGCCGCGTAGCGCCACGCCGTTGCGTTGTGTGTCAGCCGCTCGATCATCCCCAGTCCGCGCGATTCAACAAACAGTATGCGGCAACGGATGGCGGCATGTCTGCGACGCAGGTGCCGCACCGCGCGAGATTTTGCGCTGGCTGGTTAGCGGAGACATCAGTAACCAAACAAGGCGGCGGTTCTGCTGAGCTAGCGCTTGCGCGCGCGTTTCTTCGACGGCGCGACGAAGGCGAGGAGGCGGAGGTCTTGTTCGATCTCGGTCGCTTCGACTTCGGGCGGGGTGATGAGCGTGGGTTGGGCGAGCGCTTCGACGTTGCCGGCCATCAGGATGGCGTTGCGGTTGATGCGGCCTTTCATGTCCAGCATGCGGACGTGGCGCCAGACGGCGCTCAGGCCTGCCGCCGTCTCGCGCGCGAAGGGGTCGTCGTCGTTGCGCACATAGGCGTTGACCAGGAAGACGCCGCCGGGCGCCAGGCGCGTCTTCACCAGTTTGAAGAACGCCGGGCCGGCCAGATGCTTCGGCATGTCGGCGGCATCGTAAGCGTCGAGGACGATGACGTCGAAGCGGCGCTCGTCGCGCTCAAGGAAGTCGCGGCCGTCGGCGACGTGGCGCTCGCACGCGTCGGGCAGGCCGAAGTACCAGCGCGCGAGCTCGAAGGAGGCGGGGTCGATGTCGATCACGGTGGTCGCGGTGCCCGCTTTCTGCAGCATGCTTGCCAGCGAGCCGCCGCCGCAGCCGATGACGAGCGCCGTGCGCGCGCGCGTTTGCAGGGCGAGGCCGTAAAGCGCGTGGATATAGGTCGCGGTCGAGACGCCGTTTCGGTCGGCGGCCGATTGCTCGTAGCCGCCTTGCGTGTAGGTGATCAGGCCGGACGGGCCGTCGCGGTAGACCTTGATTTCTCCGGAAATAGCGGAGGCTATGGTGGCGATGGCGCGCATTCCTAAAGACCCAAGTATCAGGCGGCGCGCGTTGTCACAACCGGCGGGCGCGGTTCGTCTTGTACGTGAAGGGCCGGTGTTGCGCCGGTCCGCTGAGACAGGACGGAAGGCCATGAAACAACGGATCAATGCGCACGCGCTTGCGGGCGGCGGGATCGCGGCGCTGCTTGGCGTCGAGAAATATGTGAGCGAGAGCGGGCTTGAGCATTCGCTTTTGCATCTCATCAAGACGCGGGCTTCGCAGATGAACGGCTGCGCCTATTGCCTGCATATGCACACGTCGGATGCGCGCGCGGGCGGGGAGAGCGAGGCGCGGCTCTATCTGCTGGCGGCGTGGCGGGAGTCCAACATGTACACGGCGCGCGAGCGTGCGGCGCTGGCGTGGACCGAGGCGGTCACGGCGATCGCCGACGGTCACGTGAGCGACGCGGTCTATGACGAGGCGCGCGCGCAGTTTTCCGAGAAGGAGCTTGCGGACCTCACCATCGCGGTCGCCATGATCAATGCGTGGAATCGTTTGGCGGTGGCGGCGCGTTTGCGTCATCCGCACGACAAGACGGTTGCCGCTTAACGTTTGAAGCGGGCAACTGCTTCGTTCAGCGCATCGCTGAACTTGCGGTGGCCGATCTCGGCTTTGAACGTTCGTGTGTTGGCGCGGACGGGCTGGTTGGTGACGGCATCGGCCATCCAGCGATTGCAGAAGGTGGTGATGATCTCAACGTCCTCTCGCGACACGCCATCCATGTCCAGGTCGCGCAACGCCCGGAATGCCTGCGTGGTGTAGCCGTCGGGGAGGCGCCAGCCTCCGTTGCCGTCGGGCGCGGGTTGGATCAGTGGGTTCATGCGCAGGATGGGCGAGCCGCCCATTGCCGCCGCGTCGTGAGCGGGCAGCGGGCCGTCGAGCATCATGTGGGCATTGAACGTCGCGGTGTCGGGCGGATCGTTCATGATCGAGAGCGCAAGCTTTTTCACGTCGGCGAACAGCAACGGGCGTTCGACTTCGACGTGGAGCGCCTTTTGATCATCGGTGAGCGGGCGGCGGTTCAACGGCAGCGTCGTCGTGCCTGTGCCGAGCGACAGCGCGTTGATGTCCGCGCGCGAGGTGTTGTAGCGGGCGGCGTTCGCCAACGTCTCGATCACGGCGGCCATCACCGGATTGTTGTGGCCCGCGATCGCGCCGTCCCAATAGCGCTCACCGTCGTCGCCGCCGCACTCGGCCGGCAGGTCGAAGAGATTGACGGGTGGGTTGGCCGACGCGTGAACGGCATCGATCAGCGTGAGCGTCTCTTGCCGTTTCGACGAGGCCGCCAGGCTTTCGCCGTCGGAGCGCATGAACGCCGCGCGCTGGGTATCGTAGTTGTGGGCGCAAAACAGGAAGTGCGGCAAGCGGCCGGCGTAGTTTGCGCCCACTCTTTTGGGCAGATCGGCGATTTGGTCGCCGCCGTGCGCGCCCATGATCTCGGTCAGGCCCGCACGCTTTTTAGCGGTCGAATAGATCGGGCCGATGCCTGCGATGGCGCGGAAGATGTGGCGGTGCAGAGCGTCGGTCTTGGCGAAAATTTTGCGGCGGTTTTCTTCCTTGTTGAAGAGCGCCAGCAACTGGGCGAGCGTCCAATTGTGCAGCAAGCCCGCCAAGGTCAGCGTGCCGCCGGAGTTCGCCGCGGCCAGATCGAAGTGTCTCAGAACCTCGTGGCCGGTGATTTCAGCGCCACTTTTGCCCAGGACGCGTTCAAAGAT